>CAMDPW010000004.1 GCA_945905715.1 Rickettsia typhi | reverse complement strand
AAATTCTGTTATCATACAAATATATTCAGAACGGCTAATACAATATAAGCAAACAAGTTTGTTTTTGTAATTTATTAGTTCGTTTGTAAGAAAGATATGCTAGATACGTATAATCTCAGTCTGTAAGTTAGCAAAATTAAATGATGTATAGTAAAAACAAGAGATTTTCTTAAAATTTAGGAGATTTTCGTTCCAACTTGAGGCAAGTAGTTGTTGTTAAAGGCCAAAAAGATGAGTTACAACCTACACCTCCAGTCTAATCCTGGTGGATCTATAAAAACTAGAGGTGTGGCTCAATCTAGTACAGTCATATAATTTATTTTGCTGCTAGTTTTTTGCGACTCATAGTAACTGATGAAAATTCATAAAATTCTGTTGCATTAGGCATATCTACAATAATAACAAGATACTCACTTGTAGGTAATACTCGTGATTCACCTTGTTTAAGATGAAATTTCTGTAAATTTTCTCCTCGATTGTCTTCTATGATAATATTGCTATCAGCTTGTGCTAAAAGAATAATTAGCGGCTTGCTTTCGCTTGTGTTTTCTAAAATAAATTTATTCTTACCGACTAAAAAAAGTTGCGCTGAACTACTAAACTCAGCAAGTTGGCCTTGTTGTGTCATCGTCGCATTCTTAGGAAAACTGGTATGATTCAAAGCTCTCAGTAAAATTACCGAAAAAACCAAACATAGCACTGCTACAACGATCGTAAGGAAAGGTGGTTTTGATTGTTCAGTAATGACTTTTTCAATAGAATAAAACTCTGTATTTGTGGTCTTCTTTATTTTTTTAATATATTGATCTACATCTACACTTAGATAATTAGCATACAATTTAAGATAACCAAGCGTATAAACATCATTATTGGTATGAATGTTATTTTCTAATGCAGCCAGATATTGTGGGCGAATCTTTAGGTCGTAAGCAATTGTTGACAATTCCAGTCCGCAACTTTCTCTTGCGCGCTTTAATCTAATGCCTACACCTTCCACTACTACCCCTTAACTTTAAAAAAATCATGCGAAACTACGTCTTTTTGTCCATAATTTTCGCGATAATCTATCTCATGATAACGTCAAGCTAAATTAGTTATTAGTTAAAATTTCAGTCTGTTTAGTTGCCACCACCAACTGATCAGAATTCAATTCAGACATGGTTTTGATTGAAATAATAAACTTATCAAAAATATCTACTTTTTTAGTATTTGCTTTGATCCATTCTGAAACATTTTTACGCAGATCTTTATCAGAAGATCTAATAATTTCTGCAGTTAATCTGCGTTGATGATCATAAATATCATCTTTAATAGTTTTAATGAGCATTCTTTTCCAATATGTATTAGCTGATAACTGATCAGCAGCGTTTTTTAACCAATCTAGATGGAATCTATCACCGACTGCAAAATAAACCGATGATGCTTGAGTGGCTGGTAGTGAACATGATGTAGCCACCAAAATAATATCCATAGCAGAATATAAAATATTCAATCCAGCTAACTGTTTTGCTAGTTGCGCGGGTAAGTTACTATTGCGACAGTATTCATATTTTTCTGTAAATTGATTTTTGATATCGCCAGTTAATAATTTATCAATATTGACAATTAAAGAATGGGCTTCAGTCTTAAACTCTTCAATCACCTTTGCAATATTCAGCATTTGAGTCTTATGGCGTAAAAACCAATAAATAGAGGTTTGAACAAAAGATTGAATCATGTCAAATAATTTACTCTTAATGTGACAATCTGACTGCTCTATTTCATACCATAATTGTTCTAAATCAAAAATCTCCCAAACCACACAAAATGCTCGCGCGATATCGCAACCACTTAATCCTGTATATTCTTGTGCCACATGGAAAAAATAACTACCTAAATGATTAACTAACTTATTTGCTACAACAGTAGACACTATTTCACGACGCAATTGATGATTAAGAATTTCATTTAAATGATACTTTTGCATTTGACTTGGAAAGTAAGAAATCAAGTATTTTTTGCAATACGAGTCGTCAGGAAATTGAGATTTAAACAAATTTTTATCGATAATCATTTTACTATACGACATCAACACTGCTATTTCCGGTCTAGTGAAACCGCGATTAGTATCTATTCTATTATTTATAATGTCATCATTTGGCAAAAATTCTATTTTGCGATCAAGCATCTTGTCTATTTCTAATTTGCGCATTAGTCTCACATATGACTCAAACATAACGACACTGTGTGCAGATGAAATTGATAAAGATTGATTCTGGATTGTATTGTCATAAAGCACTAATGCTGCAACTTCATCAGTCATATCAATCAACATTTTATCTCTAGCATCTAATGATAAATTGCTACTAGCAACTGCGGCACTTAGTGCAATTTTTATATTTACCTCATGATCAGAGCAATCAACACCAGCAGAATTATCAATGAAGTCAGTATTGACTTTACCGCCATAAAACTCATACTCAATGCGTGCTAACTGAGTAAAGCCTAAATTGCCACCCTCAGCAACAACCTTGCAGCGCAAATCTTTACCATTAATTCTTACTGAATCGTTCTCTTTGTTGCCTATTTGTTCGTTTGTTTCTGTAGAAGCTTTTACATATGTACCGATGCCTCCGTTCCATAGTAAATCTACTTGAGCGGTAAGAATACTCCGGACTATACTATCAGGATCTACTACATCGTGCTCTAATGATAATAATTGCATTATTTGTGAAGATACTCTAATGGTTTTTGCACTCCTTTCAAATACACCTCCTCCTTGAGAAATAAGTTCTTTCTTATAATCCGCCCAAGTAGATCTAGGCAGACAGAATAACCGCTGTCTTTCTTTGAAACTTACTGCTTGATCTGGATTTGGATCAACAAAAATATGCATATGATTAAATGCTGCAACTAATCTAATATTAGGCGATAATAATAAACCATTACCAAAAACATCACCTGACATGTCGCCAATCCCTGTAACTGTAAAAGTATCGCGATCATGATGAATACCAAGAGATTTAAAATGCTCAAGTACAGATATCCAAGCACCTTTAGCAGTAATGCCAATTTTTTTATGGTCATAACCAGCAGATCCTCCTGAAGCAAAAGCATCGCCTAACCAAAAATTGTACTCTTTGGAAACGTGATTTGCTATATCAGAAAATGTTGCTGTGCCCTTATCTGCAGCCACTACTAAGTATGGATCATCATCATCTAAGCAGACCACATTTTTGGGGTGAACAACTTTTCTATCTATTATATTATCAGTAATATCAAGCATGCCTCTTAACAATGTTTTATAACATTCCACACCTTCTGCAAAATACTCATCTTTACTAGTAAATTGCTTTGCATTTTTAACTAAAAAACCACCTTTTGAACCAACTGGTATGATAATAGAGTTTTTGGTCATTTGCGCTTTCATCAAACCCAAAACTTCAGTACGGTAATCTTCGCTACGATCAGACCATCTAATTCCACCGCGCGCTACTTTGCCCCCACGCAAGTGAATACCTTCCATTCGTGATGAATAAACAAAAATTTCCACAAATGGTCTTGGTTGTGGTAAATCGGGTATAGTAGAAGAGCTAAGTTTTAAAGAAATATAATTTTTTTGATTTCCGCTGTCATTTGTTTGGAAATAATTTGTTCGCAAAGTATTGTTTATTAAGTCTAAGAATTTCCTGATAACTTTATCTTCTACGCTATCCAAGATCTTATCTAAATCGCACTTAATTTTATATTTAAGTTTTGATAAATCTGATTTTGCTTCAAGATCAATATTAAACATATAATAGAACAACTCAACTAGATGTTTGGTTAAAAAGGCATGCTTAACCAAAACTAAGCAAATATACTCTTGGCTATAAGGAAATTTTATTTGCATGATATATCTACAGTAAGCGCTGAGAAGAAACACTTGACGCCACTCTAAACCAGCCAACAAAATCAAACTATTGATATGGTCATTTTTAAGCTTACCTTGAAACACTACTGCAATTGCTTCTTCAATATTTTGCTTAATATCATCTTGATTAAACGTTTTTTTATTAGAAACATATAAAGAAAATTGCTGTATAAAAACAGGTAAGCCAAACTTAGCAAAGTCTAAGACAAAAATATTCTCTTCAATACTTTGAAAACCTAAATTTTCAATAATAGGCATTATTTTAAATAATTCTATTTTAGAGCCTACATTATAAATTTTTAAACTAAAGTAATTTTTCTTAGCATTAGACTCTTGATACAGGTTAAAAAGGATGTCCTGACTATCTTTAAGCCTTTCTACATAGACGATATCCTCAACTGCATTTTCAACGGTAAAATTTATATGATAATTTGCTGGAAACGCTTTATTGTAAACGGACAACAAAGTATTAAGATTTGCTTTTCCAAATTGCTTTTCAATATAAAAGCCTAATTTTTCATTCCATAAGCTTGTGACTACATCTAAATTACGCTCTATGACACTCAAATCTAGATCTAATTTTGTATTATCTTTTACTCTGATGACTAAATATACATACGCAAGAGCCATACTAGAAATTTTTAATACTTGATGAATGATTTTTCCAGGAATAAATGCTTTAACTACGTTACGTACTTTATCTACAACATCTGATGTAACTCTGGATTCTGGAAAAAAAACTAATACATTCAAAAAATTCTTACATTGAGTGGCTCGAGCAAAAGCCAACAATCGAGGATTATTTAAGCAAGACAGAACTTTCATTGATGTTTGAAATAAATCTTCTTCTATCAATTGAAATAACTCATCTCGAGGTAGAGTTTCGACAATGCTAAACAATTCCTTGCCTAAGAAACTTGCTTTATCAAAACCAGCACGCTGCATAACCGACAGAACTTTATTTTTTATTAGTGGAATTGTAAGAACACTTTGATAATCTAATTTACTTACAAACAAACCAAGAAAAATTCGCGCTATCAGCTGATCGTTATTTTGCTTATGTAAAACGCAAATATAATCAGTACTAACATATCTATGAACTTTAGAGATAGTTCTAATTTTGTTAATAGTAATGACGTCATTATTATTATGAAAAAAATCATTAGCAACAAATACATCTTCAATAATATCATTACTTAAATCTTGATCTTCGCCTCGTAAAATTCCTAAATCAGTTTTCTTGTCGTATATAATTTTTGTTTCTTTACCGCGGTCAGATAAGGCATACTCTCTATATCCAGTGAAAGTAAAATTACCATTGCCTACCCATTGTAAAAACACACTGTTTTCATCCTTATCATTAGAAAACCAAGCAAGAGTTTGTTCTACGGCTTTAAGCATGGCATGCCAATCTGTTACGGATGATCTCACCTGATTTAAAACATAAGATAATTCAATTGATAATCTATTAGCTAAAGCGCTATCTTTAATAGGCTTTAATTTAATATACAAAAAAGATTCATTTGGTTTTGCATGCTTTTCTTTATTTATACTTACAATATTACCATTTTTATCACGTTCAACTGATAACAAAGTATTTATAAATTGTCTAATTTGATGTTTCTTCTTAATTAGCCCAGTCACTGAATCTACTAAAAAAGGCATATCATCGTTAACGATTTTTACTATAGTGTAGTCTTCAATATTATTGCCACTCGCTATAACTGCATTACTAATGTGTATTTGATGTTTTCCTAAGGTCCGATGCTTAAAATACTCAAAGCTTTCTATCGCAATATCAATCAATCCCTCTATATCGTAATCATCATTGTAATCTAGAGATGTATAAGAATAAAATGAATGCACAAATGCTTGAAGCAATTCATTATTATTAGCTCTTTTACTAAGTCTAGCAAGAATTTCTTGCTTTATGCCTTCAGTACTCACCATAATCTCACCTTAATAAATCATAATTTATGCGTATACACTCTATTGATTATAAACTCAAATACTTAAAAAGTACTTAAGAAAATATTCGCCAATAAAATTTAAACACATTGAATTTGGTTATTTTAGATTTTTATCCATTAAGTGGTTTATATTTACAATAAGAAAATTATCTTTTATTTATCAATATTAAATATGTCATCATGAATTTAAATGTTATTCACAACAAATTTAAGAACTAGTCAGGATACAATATATGCACCAGCTTCCTCAACAGCGAAAGCTGGAATTGCAATAGTCAGAATATCTGGACCAAGCAGTAAGTATGCGATGGAGGTCTTGGGTAGTAAAGTTGGGCAAGCGAGATTTGCTAAAATAACTAAAATATTTCACCCTAAAACAAAGAACTTAATTGATGAATGTATTACAATTTTCTATCCATCGCCAACTAGCTTCACTGGCGAAGACGTAATTGAACTTAATATTCATGGTGGTAGAGCAGTTTTAAATCTTACTCTAGACTCATTATCTCAAGTACCAGGACTAAGATTAGCTGAACCAGGAGAATTCTCAAAACGCCGCTTTATGAATGGAAAAATGGATTTAACCCAAGCTGAAGCATTAATAGATTTGATTAATGCTGAAACTGAAGCGCAACATAGACAGGCTATTAAGCAACTCTCTGGCAGTCTTGGCTCACTTTATGAAAATTGGCGTACACAATTACTGCATATCATCGGTTTAATTGAAGCATATATTGATTTTCCAGATGAAGATTTACCGAAAGATATAATTGTCAATGTTGAAAAGCAGGTGACATCACTGCACAATAAAATATTGAACCACCTAACCGACAATCATCGAGGTGAAAAATTATGCAACGGTTTTTATATCACTATCATTGGCGAACCAAATGTTGGCAAATCTTCATTAATGAATAATATTGCTAAACGTGATGTAGCGATAGTATCAAGTATCGCGGGTACAACACGTGATGCGGTTGAAATTCATTTAGACATTGCTGGTTATCCTGTTACAATAGCTGATACTGCTGGTATACGAGAATGTTCTGATTTTCTTGAAAATGAATCTATAAGAAGAACAATCGCTAAAGTAAGAGAAGCTGATCTTAAAATTTTAGTACTTGAAGCTAATAGTTTGCATAATATTAGCATAGTAATCCAAGAATTTATTGATGAAAATACTATCATCGTATTCAATAAAATTGATTTAATTAACAATCCTGAAAGGTTAAATTTAATAAGAATCAATAATAAAACACCTATACTAATTTCAGCACAAGAACAGATCGGTATAACTGATTTACTAGATAAACTGAGTACTCATGTAAGTAATTTTTTTTCTATTACCGATGCACCGCTCATCACTAGGCAAAGACATAGAGAAAACCTAGAACATTGCAAATCTCATCTTGTGATATTTGATTTGAAAAAAAACATTGAACTTGCTGCAGAAGACTTGAGACTAGCATCTAGCTATTTAAGTAGAATTACTGGTAAAATTGATATAGACTCCATTCTAGAAGAGATTTTTAGTAATTTTTGTATAGGAAAGTAATACATTTAAATGCGAAATAAAGATTTTAGTGGGTGCAACATTAGCAGCGAACTAAATGACCTTGGTACTAAATGGCTCATTTGGCTAAAGGACGAAAAAAACTATTCTGATAACACTGCAATCTCTTATCATAATGATATCTCTTGTATATTTCATTTCTTAAGTAGCTATACCAATGAGCAAACATGCGTAGACACAATCAAAAATCTTACGATTAGCGAAGTTAGAGCATGGTTAGCATGGTTAAAAAATCAAGCACAAGCAACTACCTCTACGGCCAGACATCTAGCCTCGTTACGAAATTTTTACTGCTATTTAAATAGATACGAGAATTTTAATAACAAAGCTGCTTTTAACGTTAAAATCAGAAAAATAAATAAGCCTCTGCCAAAAACTGTGGACGAAAAAAATACCATCGCCATTATAGATGAAATGCTGAAATCAAATACAAGTCCTTGGATACGAATTAGAGATTATGCAATTATGATACTAATTTATGGTTGCGGTTTAAGAATTTCTGAAGCTTTATCTTTAAATCAAAATAACATCAATGATGAATTTATCACAGTAATTGGCAAAGGCAATCAATTTCGCTCTGTACCTATTTTACCTCGAGTCACTACAGCAATTAATCATTATTTAGAACATTGCCCTTATGACATCAATAATTCTCAACCTATATTCCTAGGAAAAAGAGGACAAAAACTCAATGCAGGTAATGTGCAAAAACTTATACTAAAAACTAGGCGTAATTTGAATTTACCAGAATTCCTTACGCCACACTCATTTAGACATGGCTTTGCTACGCATTTACTTGCAAATGGTGCAGATTTGCGTTCTATTCAAGAACTTCTAGGTCATAAAAGCCTATCAACTACACAAATATATACCAAAATTGATCAAAAAAGACTTTTTGAGATTTATAATAAAACCCACCCAAGATCCTATTGACAACAATGTGGTGCGATATTAATGCTCTGAATGCATTCGTAGACAAAAAGAGAGAGACATGCAAGCAATAATTTTACCTTATATTAACCCAATTTTAATAGAGCTTGGACCAATACCAATAAGATGGTATTCATTAGCCTATGTATTTGGTATTTTTCTAGGAGCTATACAATTCAAATATTTAGCGAAAAAAATTAAGCTAGAAATGTCTTGTGATTTTCTTGATGATTTAGTAACCGGAATAATTATTGGTATTGTAATCGGTGGTAGGTTAGGGTTTGTATTAATATATGAGCATACTTATTATTTTGCATATCCACTAGAAATACTCAAAACCTGGAATGGTGGTATGTCTTTTCATGGTGGTTTGATTGGCTTTTGTATTGCAACGACGATAGTCTGTCGAATGCATAAAACCAACATCTTTGCTATACTTGATATAAGCGCTTGTTGTGCACCAATAGGAATTTTTCTTGGTAGAATTGCTAATTTTATTAATAATGAATTATATGGCAGAATTACAAATGTTTCATGGGCTGTAGTATTTCCTGGTGAGAACATAGCTAGACACCCGAGTCAAATCTACGAAGCTTTATCAGAAGGATTATTGCTATTTGTAATATTAAACATATTGATGATAAGATTTAAAATATATAAATCGAAAGGAATGATTTCTGGATTATTCTGTTTTTTATATGCTTTCTTTAGATTCATAATAGAAAACTTTCGCCAACCAGATAAACAACTAGGTTTCATTATACATAGTATCACAATGGGACAAATTCTTAGTATATTGATGATAATAATTGGTACTATTGTAGTAATCAAAATAAGATTTAGTAATAAAGCTTGATATTTATCAATTAATTAACATCTCAGCAGAACTTTTTTACTTATAACTGATGTTCAACAATATGGGATCACAGGAGAGCCTTTTTTCTTGCCAGTTTTTAATAGGTTAAGAGGTGGATTTGGAAGACTTTTGGCCTAAAAATGTGGAAGAAGCCGAGGTAGCAGGCTGTGATTTCTCAATAGGATCAGAATTCCATAAATTCAGTGAAGAATAACATAATGAATGGAGCTACATAGATGAGGATGAATTGCGAAAGAGAATAAAAGAGAAGTTATGTATACTAGAGGAAAATAAAGAAAGATGGATATAAGTTGAGGTTGTCAGCAGTGAAGAAGTGCGAAAGAAGATGCATAAAACATTATATGAGCATCAAAGGTATCTGCAAAATGTTGAATATTGCAAGGGCTACTTTCTATCTTTACCTTGTTTTAGAAGATAATAAAAATTCCTTAGAGAACCTTTCCGTTCAAATGATTTTCAAAGGCCGTATAATGCGCTATGGTGACTTTTAACACGCGCTACGCGTAGGCCTATAGAACTTTTTTATCTACTCTGCTGATAGGTCAATTGAGTTAATTCATTTTTTCTATTTTTTCTTCGATTATCTCACCATCTTTGTTTATTCTTCTAATATGTCGTTTATTTTCAGATTTTACTTCATATTTTAAGGTAAGCTCTTCAGTATCTCTTTCTATTAGATAATCTTTCACTTCTATAGGGGCTTTATTAAAGAAATCAGTGACAATAGAACCATATTTTTTGACTTGTGCAGAAAAGGGTAAAGAGTAATTATCATGTTTATCTATGTATTTAGGACTAGAAAATATGCCTTCTTTATTTTCTTGTTTTTTGATATCAACACTGTAAAGACTATTAATAAAACCAGTAAAATTATTAGCAATCAAGTACATATTTGCAAATGTTGGATGCTCACCTTCATCTACTTCCTCTTCGCGATCCCAAAAGTAAACCTTCCATATTCAGATCCCTTTATACCTAAGCATACGTAGTTACCGCCTGAATCACGAGCAATTGGAATACATTCTTGAGGTATTCTATACCTTAAGTATCAAATATTCTTTGACCAAATCATCATAATATCTGCACATGAAAATCAACTTTAATATCATAAAAAGCAAGAAAGCGCTTTAAATTTGAAGCATTTTCAACTTCAATAAAAGAGTAACAATCTTTTTCTGGATATCCGCCGTTATGGGTTAGAAGAAAATTTTTGTAATCTTCAGGTAATTTAATATCAAAATTATTTTCTAAAAGATTAATATCTCTGATATTCAATTTTGTTCTCTCATTATTAATTGTAATATTTTTCATTTTGTATTAACTCCATGTTTTGTAGTTGACATTCCTCCAGTATGTTTAAAAGCAACATGCAAATCTTCTGACACAAGTTGCATAGTTGTTCTATCCTCATGATGATGCCAAGTATAACCATCTGGTTTAGTTTTTAAGCCAACGAATTTATTCGCATCTCTTAAATCATCATAATGATTAGTAAACTTATCAAGCCTTACTGCTTTAATCGTATAAGGTGTAAAATCAGGGTATATAGTTTTTATACTATCAGGCAACTCTTCTGGAAGGTAAGCTTTTCCAGCATATTTGGCATTTCTAGGATAATTTAGTCCAACCTTTTGGACAGTCTCAGGCAAATCGTATCTATCTTTAAAAACCACGATATCATCTAAAGGATCACCGCTATTCTTGCCATGATAGTCATCGATGTCAATGCTTTCAGCAAAAACATGTTTTGGTTTAACGGTCCTTGCTCACCTGAACGGCCTCAAGCAGTAGGGAGCGAAAGAATGCTTCTAAGCTTTTAGCACTTAAACTGGCGCTATTATGCATAATTTAAAGAAACAAGGCTATAATTTAGATTTTAAATCTCTTACCGTACGCCTAATAAAACATAAAATTGGTAATAAAATTTATATATATGCCGCAATATTATTAGACAATATAAATTTTCTAACTTCATGTTTTGCAAAAATTTATCATGGAAGATTTTGGTATTGACTATCCAAAAGCAAATTTTGTATCGTTAATTTACACAAGAATCAAGCTCATACCAAGGGTCGGTTTATTAGCTTAAAACAAGAAACGGACAGAGGGAAGATCATTTTAACACATGTAACTATAGCAATCATCTGGTTTGACTAATAGTATATTTAGTAGATAGACAGCTCCAGGAACAGAAATAGAATTACAGCTTGAAATTACAAAACTACCAAAACTATGTAGAAAAAGGATTTTCTACATGAGAGTAATGTCAATATAGCTTACAACTGAGCTGTAAGGTCATAAGTAAGTGTAATAATTGCAATTCCTATACATGAATTTATACACATAAAAACCTTGTCTTGACAGAGAATCAAATAAATGTTTTATTTTGGGAATTCAATTATGGTTTGCAGCTGATGAATTTTACAACCGATATTGCAATTATAGGGGCTGGTCCTGTAGGACTATTTGCCATTTTTGAAGCAGGTATGCTCAAAATGAAATGTCACGTCATTGATGCTCTTGATTTTATCGGCGGTCAATGCTCAGCTCTATATCCTGAAAAGCCAATTTATGATATTCCCGCTCACCCCGTCATTAGCGCTGCTCAATTAATTGAAAATTTGACACAACAAGCTCAACCTTTTTCGCCAGTATATCACCTTGGACAGAAAGTAATGAAGCTTGATAAAAATTATGATGGGAGCTTTAGTTTAACCACTTCCAAAAATACTAAAATAAATACAAAGGCAGTGTTGATTGCTGCTGGTAGTGGTGCTTTTGGCCCTAACAGACCACCTATTGATAATATTGAAGCATTTGAAAATAAATCAATATTTTATATGATTAACAAAAGAGAAGATTTTAAAAATAAACGCGTTGTCATTGCTGGCGGAGGAGACTCTGCAGTAGATTGGGCAATACTTTTATCGCACATTGCTAAATCAGTAACAATCATTCATCGTCGCAATAAATTTAGATGCGCACCTGAAAACAGCGATAAATTACATTCGTTAGTCAAAGAAGGTAAAATTGACCTTTTAGTGCCGTATCAACTGACTTCAATTCAAGGATTAAATGGCATGATTGACCATATCATTATTACTTCATTTGAAGGTAAAGAAAAAACTATCGAAGCTGACTTCTTGATACCGTTTTTTGGTCTTGCTATGGAACTAGGGCCAATAGCAGAATGGGGGTTGAATCTCTCAAAAAAATATATTGAGGTAAATCCCGCGACTTTTGTAACCAATAAAGCAGGAATTTATGCTATTGGCGACATCATCACTTATCCAGGTAAATTAAAATTAATCCTTAATGGTTTTGCCGAAGCAGCTATGGCAACTCATGCTATGTACTCTATTATTCATCCAAACCAAGCGCTGCATTTCGAGTATTCTACTACCAAAGGTATTAACCATTAATGATCACAAATAGTAAAATAATTGATGGCAAAAAAATTGCTAGTACGATTAGAATAGAAGTTGCTCTGCATGCACAAAAACTAAAAACACTTAACATTTTTCCTGGTCTTGCAGTAATTCAGGTTGGTGATAATGCAAGTAGTACTATCTACGTAAATAATAAAATTAAAGCTGCTAAAGCAGCTAACATTAGGTCTGTTGTATTGAAGTTTGATGAAAATAGCACTACTAGACAATTAAAAATAAAAATTGAACAGCTCAATAACGATCTCAAAATCAATGGCATACTAGTACAGTTACCGTTGCCTAGTCATATGGATGTTGCTGAAATAATTAATACTATCCATCCTAGTAAGGACGTGGATGGTCTAACAATTGAAAATGTTGGTAGACTTATACTCGAGAAAAAAGGGTTTACTCCGTGTACTCCTCAAGGATGTTTAATTTTAATTAAGAGCATTGAACCACAAATTAGTGGACTGAATGTCGTAGTAGTGGGTCGATCTCATATCGTTGGCAGGCCAATGGCTAATTTATTAATTAATCAAGATTGTACTGTTACTGTGGCTCATTCAAAATCTATGAACATTCTAGCAATATGTAAGCAGGCTGATATCTTGATAATTGCAGCTGGTAGGCCAAGATTGGTTAATAAAGATTGGATTAAGCAAGGAGCAATTGTGATTGATGTTGGTATTTGTCGAGTGGGCCTAGAGGATGGCAGCACAAAACTAATCGGAGACGTTGACTTTGATGATGTCATATCCAAAGTACGCGCGATCACTCCGGTTCCTGGCGGCGTTGGACCCATGACCATAGCGTGTTTATTGCAAAATACCATAAAAGCAACTCTTGAACAACATCATTTAACAATTGATAATGCTAGTCAATTGATAAAAAACACTAAATTTGCAATTGATTAATTTACATTACAATATTATGATGTAGAAAAATAAACATAAAGGAAAAATTATGGCTCGAATTACTGCCGAAGATTGTCGAGAGATTGTTAATAATCGTTTTGAGCTAGTATTACTTGCAAGTCACCGCGCAAAAGAGTTGTCCAAAGGTGCCAAAGCTACTATTGCAAAAGATAATGACAAAAATGCCGTTATTTCTCTAAGAGAGATTGCTAATAAGTCAGTAGATATTGAGCAAATGCGTCATATGTGCGTTCAAAACTTACAAAAACATGCGAACCCTGATGTAATCGAAGAAAAAAACGAATCTTCTTTTGCTGAAGAAATAGAAATTTTTGAGCACACAACTACTCTAATTGTTGATGATGAGGTAGTAAGTGTTGATAATTATATCTTTGAAGATGAAGAGGATATTGAAAATAATAGTAAGCTCTAATAAATACTTTATATATTCAAATATATGCTGATGAATATATGCTCAGTCATTACGATTCATTAGTAGCAAAAGTTCGGTCATACGATAAGACTCATCCTGCTGTGTCCTTATTAGAAGAGGCATGCAAATTCTCAATTGAAGCGCATAAAAATCAGAAACGTCAGTCTGGAGAACCGTATTTTAACCATCCGCTAGCAGTAGCGAATATTTTAGCTGATATGAAGCTAGATAGCGCCACTATAATCACCGCTATTCTTCATGACACTGTTGAAGATACCGAGGTTACTTTGGAACAAATAGAAACGAAATTTAGCCATGAAATTGCTACATTAGTTGATGGCGTAACAAAGTTACATAAAATCGAATATCAATCTGAACATCAATTACAAACAGAAAATTTCCGTAAATTATTAGTTGCTATTTCTCATGACATTAGAGTCTTATTGGTTAAACTTGCTGATCGCCTACATAATATGCGTACCTTGTCACATGTAAGCAGCAGCGACAAAAGACAAAAAAAAGCACTTGAAACCTTAGAAATATATGCCCCACTTGCAGAGCGCATTGGCATGCAAAATTTAAAAAATGATTTGCAAGATCTCGCTTTTAAGGAATTATACTCTGAAATTAGATCTTCAATTACCAATCGACTGGATTTACTACGCAATGATGGATGTTTGTTAGTAAATGATATCGTAAATGATTTGTCCAAATTACTAGATAATAATAACATTAAAGTCAATATTATTGGTCGTGAAAAAACGCCATATTCTATTTGGCAAAAAATGAAGAGAAAAAGTATTAATTTTGAACAATTATCTGATGTGATGGCTTTTAGAGTAATTGTTAACAAAATTGAAGATTGTTATCGTGTGCTGGGAGTGATTCATCAAGCCTTCCATGCGGTACCTATTTCATTTCGTGATTTTATTAGTACGCCTAAATCAAATGGATATTGCTCAATTCACACTATAGTCATTGGTCCAAAAGAACAAAAAATAGAGATTCAGATTCGCACCGAAAAAATGCATCACCTAGCAGAACTTGGCGTTGCGGCTCATTGGTGTTATAAGCAGAATTTTGATTTTAAAGATGACCCTAAAAGATATAATTGGGTCAGAGACCTACTGCACATCTTGGAATCTAGTAATGATTTTAATGAGTTTTTAGACAACACAAAAATAGATATGTATTATGATCAGGTATTCTGTTTTACGCCAAAAGGCGAAGTAATTGCTCTACCTAAAAGTGCTACTGCTATTGATTTTGCATACGCAGTGCACTCTGATATTGGTAACCACTGCATAGGTACCAAGATTAATTGTCGCATTGCTCCTCTTGGCACTGAATTACAAAATGGTGACCAGGTAGAAATCATCACTAATCAAAATCATACCCCTCTACCTTCTTGGGAGAAATTAGTTATTACTGCCAAGGCTCTAAGTGAGATTAGAAAACATATCATCTTAAAAAAAAGAAAAGAATATATAAATCTTGGCAGAATAATCCTAACACAGGCTTTTGAAAAAAATCACAAAGAATTTAGTGATGAAAATTTAAAACCAGCTTTGCTTGTTTTTAATAAAAAAAATAAGGAAGATTTATTTCAAGCGATAGGTTATGGTGCGATTAATATCGACAACTTAATGAAACAACTACTACCTGGTTACAAAACTTATAATGCACTTAAAAAAAAATTATCTTTTTTATCTTTTGGAAGAAAAAAATTTAATAATAATCACATCTCAATAAAAGGACTAATACCTGGTATGGCAGTGCATTTTGCTGATTGTTGCCATCCTATTCCAGGAGATCATATAATAGGCATCACTCACACTGGTAAAGGCATATCCATACATATTTCAGATTGCGAGGTGTTACAAAATTTTTCATCAACTCCCGAAAAGTGGTTAGATATTTCTTGGGATAAAGACAATAGTAAAAAAACTTATGTTGCAACTATCAATGCAGTACTATTACACCAGGCTGGCAGCTTGGCTACTTTAACCACAACAATTGCCAAACTTGACGCCAATATTAACAACTTTAAAATTCATAGCAGATCAAGCGACTTTTTTGATATTGCTGTAGATCTAGAGGTGAAAGGCGTAACTCATTTATCAAATGTTATAGCATCATTACGAACACAATCATGCATTCATTCAGTCACTAGATATATCAAATCATGATTCTTGGTATTGGTACTGACATTGCATACATTCCACGTATTGAACGTCTCCATAAGAAGTTTGGACAAAAATTTAGTAACAAAATTCTTACGACTCAAGAAATTGAGGTCATTACTACAAAATCAGGCAAGCAATTATATGGCCATATTGCTAAAAGATTTGCTGCCAAAGAAGCTTTTGTTAAAGCTCTTGGTACTGGTTTTAGCCAAAACATCTCCTTGCATGATATCGAGATTTTTAATAACAAAATGGGCAAACCTTATTATATAATAAATCAAAAATTAAATGATTACATATTGCATACAATTTTCAATCAAAAATTTATCGTTCATTTGAGTCTTAGTGATGAATATCCTATAGCATTAGCCTTTGCAATAATAGAAATATTATAAATTTACTCTAACTACTTACATAAATTAATTTTCTCTGATACTATTATTGAAAATAATTAATAATAGGGAGTTATGCATATAAATAAGTTGATGCTCAGCTACACAGGCAAAATCCACTTTTCAGGTATTGGTGGAATCGGAATGAGTGGAATTGCAGAGATATTAAGTAATCTTGGTTATACGATTCAAGGCTCAGATCAATCAGACAATTATGTAATTGCACGCTTAAAAAAATTAGGAATCACCATTTTTTTAGATCAAACTGGTGAAAATTTAAGAGACATTGCCCTATTAGTTAGGTCAACCGCGGTAAAAGATGATAACCCGGAAGTCATTGCTGCAAGAAAACATAAAATTCCTGTAATCTCACGTACTGAAATGCTTGCAGAGCTAATGAGATTAAAAGTGTGCGTTGTTATTGCTGGCTCTCATGGAAAAACTACTACTACTTCTTTAACGGCTTGCATATTTGAAGCCTCTAATAAAAATCCAACTGTGATCAATGGTGGAATCATTAATAATCGTCACACTAATGCTTATCTTGGCAATGGTGATTTTTTGATTGCCGAAGCTGATGAATCTGATGCTACTTTTATTAAAATTCCATCGACAATTGGCATTATTACCAATATAGATCATGAGCACATGGATTTTTATGGCACGTTTGATAAAATTAAAGACGCATTTAGAACTTTTCTTTCAAATTTACCTTTCTATGGTTTTGGCGTTGTCTGCATTGATCATCCTATAGTAAAAGAAATTGCTGATACAGTTACTGATCGTAAAATCATTACTTATGGCATAGAATCAAAAAATATTGACGTCAAAGCAGTGAACATCAGAGAAGGTATAAATCACTCAATTTTTGATGTGTTAATTTCAAACAATTTAAATACTAAAATCAGAGAATTGCATAATATTAAGTTACCCACACCTGGGGTACACAATGTGCTCAATGCGCTAGGACCAATTGCTATAGCTTTAGAGCTTGGCTTTAATAAAGATAACATTATTGATGGTTTTAAATCTTTCCATGGAGTGAAAAGAAGATTTACCTTAGTTGGTGAGTATAATGGGGTAAAATTTATTGACGATTATGCACACCATCCAGAAGAAATAAAAGTAACACTGAGAACAGCTAAATCTGTAGCAGCACAAAATAATGGCAAAGTTATTGCTATATTTCAACCACATAGGTATAGCCGTTTGCAGTATTTATTTAGTGAATTTGTTCATAGTTTTAGTGATGCTAATATACTCTACATTGCTGATATATATGGCGCTGGAGAATCTCCTATTGAAAATCTAAATAAAGAACTATTAATCAATGCTATAAAACAAACTAATGCGCACTCAGACGCTAGATTGTTACTTTCACATGATGAATTACCTGAAATAGTGAAATTATATGCTAAACCAAATGACATTATGATATTCTTGGGTGCTGGTAGCATAACTTATTGGGCTAATGATATTGTTAAAAAATTATAAACAATGTCATTCACTAATTACTTACCTAAAATAGAAGGTAGTTACCGCGAAAAGATAGATCTATCCACAACTAACTGGTTTCGCGTTGGCGGTAAAGCAGAAGTTCTATTTAAGCCAATTGACACTAATGACCTTTCTTATTTCTTAAAAAATAAGCCTCAAGACTGTCCTCTTACCATTTTGGGAGTAGGATCAAATGTGATCATTAGAGATGGTGGCGTTAAAGGCGTGGTCATTAAATTAGGTAAGTTTTTTAATAGTCTAACTGTGAAAAATAACAGTATTACTGCTGGTACCAGCACTCTTGATTGTAATGTTGCTAAGTTTGCAGCTGAACACAATTTATCTGGACTTGAGTTTTTATTAGGCATTCCAGGCTCGATCGGTGGAGCCATTGCTATGAATGCTGGCGCGTATGGCTCTGATACTTCTGAATGTTTAGTGTCAGTAGAAGCTGTAAATATAAAGACTGGCGAAATTATAAACTTAAAAAAAACTGATATTGGTTTTACTTATCGTAGCAACAACCTTAAAGGTGAGTATATTTATACAAAAGCAACTTTCATGCTTCAGTTTAAGAGCAAAGTTGATATATTAAAAAAAATGAATAACATAGTTGAAACAAGAAGTAATACACAACCAATTAAAGAGCGTACTGGAGGTTCAACTTTTAAAAACCCGGAAGGATATAAAGCCTGGCAATTAATTGATGGAGCTGGTTGCCATGGGTTGAAGATAGGTGATGCTCAGGTCTCAAAAAAACACTGTAACTTTTTAATCAATACTGGCAATGCAACCGCTAAAGATATTGAAAGTCTTGGTGAGTTAGTTAGGCAAAAGGTGTTTAATAAAACTAAGATCATTTTAGAATGGGAAATAAAGCGCATTGGAGAAAGATAATTTTATGAGAAATACTATAGTGTATCCTACGCAAAAACCAAAAATAGCAAATGACCGTAACAACATTCATGTAGCTTTGATATATGGAGGTATGTCTGCTGAAAGAGAGGTTTCTATTATGTCATCTTCTGGATTAATGAGTGCCTTACTTGAAAATGGTTATATTGTTACTCCTATTGATATGGGTTGTGATATAGCCAATATACTACTTTCTTTAAAACCAGATATAGTTTACAACGGCTTATACGGACCTTATGGTGAAGATGGTTGTCTTCCAGGCACTCTGGAAATAATGAATCTTAAATATACTCATTCAGGGGTTTTGTCATCTGCTATTGCTATGAATAAAATTTTCTCTGGCGCTTTATTTAGAGAGAGCAACATTCAGTGCGCCTCACGAAAAATTATTAACCGAAAACAGAATATTTCTGTAGATCCTATGCCAAGACCTTACGTGATAAAACCAGTCAATGAAGGATCAAGCATTGGAGTAATTGTTGTATTTATAAAAGATAATTTTAATTTTGTTGATTATGAGTGGCAATATGGCGACACAATAATTATTGAACAATATATTCCTGGACAGGAAATCCAAGTAGCGGTTGTTGGCTGCGAAGCCATTGGTGCTATTGAAGTAAGACCGCTTAAAAGACGTTTTTACGATTACGATTCAAAATATCAAGATAATATGACTCAGCATATTATGCCGGCAGATATCTCAACCACTGCTTACCAAAAAGTCCTCAAAATTTCTAAAGAAGTGCATGAATTAGTTGGGTGCAAAAGCGTTAGCAGAGTAGATTTTAGATATAATAAGAATGAGGGTGAGGATGGAACATTTTATATTTTAGAGATTAATACTCACCCAGGAATGACGCCTCTATCTTTAGTCCCAGAAATATGCGCTTACCATGGCATTACTTACAACCAACTAGTTGATAAAATAGTACAAGATGCTTTGAAGCATGAAAAATTATCATAGCCGCAAAAAATATTACAAAAAAATTAGCATTAGACGTCGCACTAAGATATTTTTTCGCAAGTTATTTTATATCATGTTTCTTGTTTTGTTTATAGGTATAGCTGGACTCATTACTTACGATAAAGACCTGGCTAAAAGTAAGTTTGATTATTATGTTAATGCACTAAGTCAGGAATTAAATTTTTCTCTCATAAGAATTGAAGTTGAAGAGCCGCTTAAATATTGCACTAGTATAAAACAACTACTTACTAAGATTAAACCTGGCACATCAATTTTCTTGGTTTCTATTCAAGACATAAAGGATGAACTAGAGCTTTTAGATTGCGTCCATAAAATTACCGTTATAAGGCAATTACCAGATACCATCACAATTAAAGTTCAAGAAAAACAACCAATTGCTATTTGGCAAAATGAACATAAATACTACTACGTCACAGAAGATGTAAGCATAATGTCTATTCGTACATTAGAAGATGTAGATAAATTTATTGTTATTGCTGGTAAAAATGCTCCGATTCAATCTTCAGATTTAATTAACTTCTTAGGAATTAATCAAGAGTTGAAGTCTAGAATTGTTTCTGCAACTTGGGTTGGTAATAGAAGATGGAATATTCAACTTGATGATAACACTTTAATTATATTACCAGAAGAAACTCCTGAGATTGCCTGGAGCAAATACGTCAAGTTAAGCTCTCAGCCTAAATTCAAAGAAAAAAACTACAAAATCATTGATCTGAGGATAGAAAATCGCACGTATGCGAAATAGTATAGTAAGCCTCTTTTTTAATTAGGTGATTGAACATATTATAATCAAAGAAAAATGCCGACAAGTTCATATAGCGTAGATTGAAGAGAGAAAGTAAAATTTATTTTTAGATATATATCTGTTTAATGATATAAAAAAAGACATACAAAATGTTCCAAGCAAAATTAGAATAAAAAGATATGCGGTGATTAATGGTAAAAGATTTTATATGAACAAACAACATAACATCCAACACAAGACTTTAATCGTGTTCAAAAGGAATGGAGAAGAATATAAAAACTAGATTTAAAAAATAAAATTAAATCTATCGGAACACTATGCTTTGATATTAATCGTAATGATTGCAAAGATTCAGTCACCACAGAGCAAATTAAATTTTATATATCGACACTAAGATAAAGTCATTTTAAATAAAAAAATATTAGTGTTGGTAGACACTAGGGGGCAGCATTGCCGTTATAGATGCAACGATACGTGAGTCTGTGTTAACAGCCTACGCAATAATTGTTCTAATAAGTGTTTTGTAGAGCTGATGAATCAGAGATAATGATTTTTTTAGTATAGGAGGAGACGCAGCAGAGATCACTGAGAGCCACTGCTTACCCCGCAAGAATTTGTTCACACGGAGAAGAGGTGAGTGAAGTTTCTGTAATCCATGTGCCAAGTGGCACCTTAGTAGTCTCTGATATTTTTGGTGCTATAAAGAAGAGCCACTCCCGTCCCCCGTAAGCTAAAGCCTGGTCTGTATAAAATATGTGTTTACCTCATGAAAAAAACTATAAGTTGGCCAATTTTGTATATAGCGTTATGTCAAAAAGATGAAAAAGTTCATCCATACATCAGTGATATTTGCGATATGAGCCTATGAACAATTAAAACTTTGGATAGAGTAAAGGTTATGAAGAGTTTTTACCGAGTTGCGTAGATTAGAAGAGTGGTCCTCTCTAGCCGGTTTCGCTCAGCAGCTACCCCTTTTACCAGACTAAAGAGCCGAATTATACTCTACTTTCACATCGACATAGATTGGAGAGCCAATTTATCATAGAGTCTGTACGATTGTCTTTGCTCAGATGTTTGGTATAGACTGAAATTTTACTCAATATTTGACTCTAGTACTTATGTGTACAATATGGTTTACTGTAGTTATTTTATTTTTGTGGCTCCAATCTAATCTCATTTTCATTTAGTTTGATTGGCTTATTACCGCTACGTAATCTATTATAGTCTTCTTCACGAATTAAAGCCTTGCCCATAGTACCGAATGCGGAACAAAAAATTCCTATTTTAATATTATTAATCATAATTGAGGTTCCGTATTGAATATTATTAAGATCACTGTCAGCACTGATTTTATATAACTTTTTGCGCACAACACCCCTATACTTAGTTCTTGCAGTTAACTCCTGCCCAACATAACAGCCTTTTTCAAAAGAAATGGCGTTAAGGTTATCTAAGCCGAATTCCATAGGAAAACTCTTATCAGAAATTAAGTCAACATTCGCTTCGGGAATGACAAGATCATAAATGATACTATTATAATTTTTTCCTGAGGCCAGCTTATTATTGTAAATGAACTCATCAATCATGTTCTTTTTGATTATAACTCTGTATCCTAAAAGAGGATTTCTTAAATCAAGGAAAACTATAGTATTACTATCTTTGAGCGGTTGAAAAATTTTATTACCATAAACAACTAGTATTGTATATTCATCTTTTATTTTGTTGATTTCTATATCTGACCTTAATTTGTACATAGAAAACTTAGCACAAATCTCTTCATATTTTATTAAGTCACAATCTAAAAAAATCGTATCTGCATTATCATTCATAGCTAAATGAAAATCATACAAGAACTTACCTTGAGGAGTAAGCATAAGGCTGTATATCGCTTGATGAGCTTTAAGCTTTTTAACGTCATTAGTAAGTAGTCCCTGCAGAAATATGATAGCATCAGCACCACCTACAGTAAATACTGCTCTGCTAGTAAGTGTTTCGTAATATAATTGGGTCATTTTAAATTATACGTATATTAACTTGAATTTCTGGCATTTTACCAATTTCAGTTTTTAATATGGATCTAATTAAGCTTTTTACTTGCTTTTGATACATTTCTACTACCAATTTCATTTTGCCGTGCGGCAAGTTGTTATCGATTATAGCGCGTATTTCATCCTGAATATAAGTAATGAAATGCTTATCTTCAATTTCATCTAAACACCCTGGAACAGAGAGTATTGGATCGACTTTTAAAATGAAATTCTGTGAAAAAAATAAAGTTGCAATAACCACTCCATCAGACTGAATTTTACGCCGCATTTTCATCACTGGAGCGGATGATTTCAACAAACGATGTCCATCTATTGCCATTACTCCAGCCTCTACTTTGTGTATTTTCTCTGGCTTATTTGGCGCAAGTTTCACTACATCACCATTTGCAACTTCAAACACCGTTTGTACACCAAGAGCTCTTGCTAATTTGGCATGCTCATGTATATGGGTATGCTCGCCATGCACTGGTATAGCAATTTTAGGTCTAATTAATTTATACAATCTTTCCAGTTCTTTTTTACTAGGATGCCCAGAAACATGAACGAAATGATCACGTTCAGTGTACACTTCTATACCAAGTTTCACTAAGTTATTAAATACACGAAAAATTTTCTTGTCATTTCCAGGAATAATTTTGGATGAAAATATCACCGAGTCACCAGGAGTTAAGCGTAGTCTCGGGTGAGAACCATTTGACATTTTAGTCATGGCTGCTAAAGGTTCTCCTTGGCAACCTGTAGAAATAATCAATATTTTATCACGAGAATACTTACCGACATCTTGTTCATCAATAAATAATTCAATATTCTGCAAATATCCTGTTTCTTTTGCCACATTAATAATACGTTTAATACTTCTACCAGCTAATACCACAACTCTTCCAACTTGTTGCGCTGCAAAGATTAGACTTTCAAGGCGAGCAATATTAGAAGCAAAAGTAGTAACTACTACTAGTTTGCTACAGCCACTAATTAAATCAGTCAACGACTTTCTGAGATTGCCTTCTGAGCCAGAGGAATCATTATTAAATACGTTAGTAGAATCCCCGATTAAAGCTAGAATACCTTTGTCGCCATAAGATCCAAGCAATTTCTCATCGTTTACTTCTCCTACTAGTGGGTTATCATCAAATTTCCAATCCCCAGTATGGAAAACGCTACCCAATTCAGTCTTAATCACCAATGCTTGCATCTCAGGGGTGGAATGACATAATGGTACCATCGAAACTTCAAAAGGACCAATCGCAATATTACTTTTTTGTGGCACTTCATGAATTTTAATCTGATGGACGAAGTTCGCTTTACGGTCAAGCTCAGCTAATCTACCTCTTAAGAATGTTACTGCCAATGGAGTAGCATAAATGGGGCAGCGTAGTGATTCCCATAAATATTGTACCCCCCCGATATGATCCTCATGAATATGAGTAATAACTATACCTAATAAATCTTTTTTATGCTTCACTATAAAACTAATATCTGGCACAATAAGATTTACCCCAGGTAAGTAATCTTCAGCAAAACCAGCTCCGCAATCAACCATTAACCACTTACTTTTGTATTGATAGAGATTAAGATTCATACCAATTTCACCTGACCCACCAAGTGGGAGAAAGAGAAAATCATTCTTGTATTCTGCTATATTAAATGTCATTTTGATCGCTTTATGATTATGCTGTTAAAATTTTTGTTCAAACAAAACTTCGCTAACTATTATAGTTTTTAGCTGACCATCAGCTAGGCTTAATAAAAGCGATCCCACTTTGTCTATGCCTTTAAAAACACCTGAAATCTTTTCGCCTCTAAAAATTACAGTAATTGGTTTATTTAGATTAAAAGCGCTACTCATCCATTCTAGTTTTAATGTGTTAAACCCTCTGTTACGCCATACATTGTATCTACTAACAAAGCTCTTCATAAACTCATTAAGCAATAAATCACATGGCACTTCACCACATCCTTCATTTTTGAGTGAAGTGGCATTAAATTCAACCTCAGTAGGAAAATGCATTACATTGATTTCTATACTGATTACAAACCAATCTGGTATATTTTTTTGTGAAGCACTAGAGAACTCAAGTGTAATCTCGCATATTTTTTTTCCATTTAATAAAACATCATTTGGCCATTGAAAATTAATATTTAAATCTATTCCTAAAGTATAAGTTATAGCTTCTTTTACTGCCAGAACTGCAACAAAATACATCTCAACACCTGATTCAACAGTAAAAACTGGCTCTAACAAAAGTGATAAATAAAAATTACCCTCAGGTGCATACAGTTGCTTATAGTGCCCTTCTCTTCTAGCTATTTGCTGTTTAGCAAAAATAGCATAATCACCTTTAGCACCACTATAAACTAACCTCAATGCTTCTTCATTGGTGCTGCCAACCTTGTCAAACATTAAAAGATTGTATTTATATATCCAGTGTTTTGTCATATTTATTCTACTAAACTGCTAATATACACATATATGTCATCGTTAAATTTTGATGGTACCACAAAAAATACTGCATTCAAGATCACAACAATACCAGCTATTATGACGTTTTCAAAATAGTAATCTTTTACATTAACGTTATTGACAATAACATCTTCAAAATACATAATTTTTATCACTCTTAAATAGTAATAAGATGAAATAACACTGGTAAGTAGGCCAACAATTGCTAACGCATACAAATCAAACTTAACTGCAGCAATAAAAATATAGAACTTCACTACAAATCCAGCAAATGGAGGTATTCCTGCCATAGACAACATAATCATTGCTATTGCTGCGGCAATCATGGGATGAGTTTTTGCTAAACCAGATAATATCGTTAAATTATAATCTTCTTTTCTTTTATTTTGTACCATCATAATTAATGCAAAAATCCCAGCATTCAATAAACCATAAACCATCGTGTATAAGATTAAATCTTGTAACCCCAGTTCGTTTTGTGTGGCTATACCAATTAACATATAGCCAACATGACCAATAGCGCTATAAGCAAGTAATCGTTTAATGTTATTTTGTCTTATTGCCCCAAAAGCACCTACTACCATGGATGAAGCTGATAAAAATGAGATGATTTGTATCCATGAATCAGTCCAAATATCAAAGTGAATTAACATTAATCTTGCTAATATCATTAGTGCGGCAATTTTTGGGACTATAGAAAAAAATGCTGTAACTGGCAAAGGAGAGCCTTGATATACATCTGGAATCCACATATGAAATGGTACCGCTGCTATTTTAAAACTAAGTCCCACTATAATCATCATCATGCCAATTAAAATACCTATTGGGATAACATTATCTGTTGGATAGTGTTGGTAAAGAAAAGAAAATTGAGTGAAATTTATTGTGCCACTGAAACCATAAATCAATGAGACGCCAAATAATAAAATTCCAGATGAAAGAGCTCCTAATATAAAATATTTTAGACCTGCTTCTGCCGATAAAGTATTATCTCTGTCATAACTTGCAAGTATATAAAGACATAAACTCTGTAACTCTACCCCCAAATAAAGTGTCATAAAATCATTAGCAGATAACATTACTAACATGCCCACTACTGCAAATAAAATAAGCACAGTATATTCAGAATTATAAAATATTTTATTTATATTGCCGTACGCAGCAGCTAATAGTAATGATAAAATTGCACCAATCACAATAATGCACTTGGTAAAATTTACAAAACCATTCAATAATAACGAGTGATTGAAAAAAAATTGTGTACCCTTGCCAAAATTCACTTGCGCACTAAGCAGACTAGTCAATAAAAGCAAAACCCCTAAATATATAATTAACTTATCTGTTTTTTTTCTAAACAACCCTAACATGAGTAAAAACAGTGAACCAACACTTAGAATAAACTCTGAAGAAATTGAAGAAAATATAAAAAAAATCTCTGTCATGTGTAGTATTTAATATATTGAATTAATGATAATAAAGTTTTATTGGTTAGCCCTGTTAACACTGAGGGATATATACCAAGCACAATTGCTATTACAATCAAAGGGATAAATGCTATTGTTTCGTGCATATTTAATGCAGTTAGAGCTTTAGCGTGCATTTTATTTACTTCTCCAAACATTACTTGAGCGTATAAATACAGCATATACATGGCACCTAGTACCATTCCGATTGAAGACACTACAGCATAATACATATTAACTTTGAATAAACCTATTAAGCTAAGCAACTCACCAACAAAACCACTTGTCCCTGGCAAAGCAATAGAACATAACATAAAAAACATAAATATAGCAGCAAATAACGGCATCTTTTGTGCCACTCCTCCAAATTGAGAGATTTCTTTGCTATGAGCACGGTCATATAACACACCAACACATAGAAACAAAGCGGCTGAAATTATGCCGTGACTAACCATTTGTATAATTGCCCCTTGTAACCCTTGAATATTTGCTGCAAAGATTCCATTAGTGACATAACCCATATGAGCTATTGAAGAATAGGCAATTAATTTTTTCATATTAGTTTGTACAAAAGCTAACAAAGATGCATAAATTATAGCAACAGCGCTTAATAGGAAAATAAAGTCTTTAAACAAATAACTTATCTCTGGTAGCATCGCTAAAGAAAACCTAATAAAACCATAAGCACCTAGTTTTAGCAAGATACCAGCTAGAATTACTGAACCTGCGGTAGGAGCTTGTACGTGAGCATCTGGTAGCCATGTATGTACTGGCCACATTGGAATTTTAATAGCAAATCCTAAGAAAAATCCTATCCATAACCACTTTTGTACATCAAATGGAAATTGTGGCAGAAGCAAGGTTAAGGAAATAATATTTGTAGTACCAGTTTGTATGTAAATATAAATAATCGCTAAGAGAAAGAACACTGAACCTGCTAAAGTATATAAAAAGAACTTAAATGCTGCATAAACACGATCTTCAGCTCCCCAAATACCAATAATAAAAAACATAGGAATAAGAACAGCCTCAAAAAATAAATAAAATAATACCAAATCAAGCGATAAAAACACGCCTAATATTAAAGTTTCTAGTAGTAGAAATAACATAAAATATTCTTTAACTTTTTCTTTAATAGAACGCCAGCTACTTATAATACAAACCACTATGAGCAAACTGGTAAGTAAGATGAAAGGTAAGGAAATAGAATCTACCCCTAAATGATAATCAATATTCAATCCTTTAAACCAATTTACTTGCTCATTAAACTGATATAAACCATAAGAAACAACACGCTCATCTGAATGAAAATTGAAAGCAACTACAATTGTAATAAAAAAAGTAATAAGAGATGTAATTAAAGCAGAAAATTTCGTAAACCTTACTCCTTCTTCGGTTTCATTGTTTCCTAAAAATAAAATCAAGATAATACCAACAAGTGGAAAAAATATTGCCAATGACAACCAAGGAAAACTAAGCATAGTTCGTAATCTTCTCTAACAAAATGTTAACATATACCAAGTAAATAACGCAACAAAACCAAGTAACATTACCAAAGCATAGTGATATACATATCCGGTTTGCATTCTGCTAACGTAACCTGAAATTTTATTTGCAATAACTGCAAATCCATTTGGTCCAAAGCCATCAATAGCCTTTTTTTCTATTGTATTAATCAAGGATTTTGCCAAATTTTTAATATTACTAACAATAAACACATCGTATACTTCATCTATATAATACTTATTATACAGTACGGCATGCAACCACTGGTACTTGGCAGTAAGCAATTTTGGCAATTTTGGATTTTGAATATAAAATACATAAGCTAATCCACCACCTAATATTGTAGCAATAAGAGGTGTAATCTTTACGCTAATAGATAAATCATGGATCTGATCTAACACATTGTTTTGAGAAAGTATCCTTATAGAATTATGCCAAAATTCTAAACTTGGAGATAAAATATTAAGTACGTTTTTTCCAATAACGCCAGCAAAAATAGCCCCTATAGAAAGTAATGTTAAAGATACAATCATAGTCAAAGATGGCTCATGAACGCATTTACGAACATCAGCTGATAATTTAGACTTGCCATGAAACACCATGAACAATAATCGACAACTATAAAAAGCTGTACAACCTGCGGCAAATATACCCATACTAAATGCATATTGACCAACTGCCGTTCCTGAAGCGTATGCAGACTCAATAATTGCATCCTTTGAGTAATAGCCTGCAAATGGCCAAATACCACAAAGAGCTAGAGAACCTATCCACATAATTGCGTAAGTAAATGGAATGTTTTTCCATAACCCACCCATTTTAGTTATATCCTGCTCTCCTGAAAGACTATGGATTACACTACCACAACCCAAAAAAAGTAAAGCTTTAAAAAATGCGTGTGTAAATAAATGGAAAATTGCTACTGGGTACGCTGAAACCCCACAAGCAAAAAACATATAACCTAACTGGCTGCATGTAGAGTATGCAACTATTTTCTTTATATCATTTTGTACTAAAGCAATTGTTGCTGCAAAAACGCAAGTAATAGCTCCAATAGTAGTTACCATATCACGTGCAAAAGGTGCGTATTCAAATAAAGGAGAACACCTTGCAACCAAAAATACACCAGCAGTTACCATAGTTGCAGCATGAATTAAGGCGCTAACTGGTGTTGGCCCTTCCATAGCATCAGGTAGCCAAGTATGAAGACCAATTTGTGCAGATTTACCCATACAGCCAATAAATAACAACACGCAAATAAAATCTAATGTATGAAGCTTAAAGCCTAAAATTGAAACAAAATGATCTTTGTATATTGAGGCTTGAGCAAAAACCTGCTTAAATGTAACGCTTTCAAATACATATA
Source organism: Rickettsia typhi (assembly GCA_945905715.1). GTDB lineage: Bacteria > Pseudomonadota > Alphaproteobacteria > Rickettsiales > JABSSG01 > JAGVLN01. The sequence goes on along the minus strand of CAMDPW010000004.1, from coordinate 23,704 downwards.
ATATAGTAAAAATACCTATTGCAAAAAAAATATCACCTACTCTATTAATAACAAAAGCTTTTATTGCAGCATCATTAGCTGATTTCTTTTGATGCCAAAACCCAATTAATAAGTATGAACATAAACCAACACCTTCCCAGCCTAAAAACAACTGGATAAAGTTATTTGACGTAACTAACACGAGCATAAAAAAAGTAAACAACGATAGATATGCCATAAATTTTGGAACACATGGATCTTTATGCATATAACCAATAGAATATAAATGCACTATGCTTGATACCGAGGTTACAACCACTAACATTATTGCAGTTAAACTATCGGCATAAATTGACCATTTTAATGTATAGTATCCTAAATCAATCCAATGAAATAAGTCTACCTGCAAGATATGTCCTTGCATTACAACATCCCTGAAAACAAATAAAGATAAAATTGCAGTGATAACCAGTAACGCTGTATTAAAACTCTGGGCAAATAAATCTGATACTCTTTTGCATAATAAGCCAGTTATTATTGCACCTACTAGTGGTAATAGTAAAATATAACTTATCATACCCTATCCATGCATCTGATTAATCTGCTCCACTTCTATGCTGCCACGATTCCTAAAGTATGTAACCAGTATTGCTAGTCCTATAGCTGCCTCCGCAGCTGCAACTGTAAGAATAAAAATAGCAAAAATTTGTCCTACCAAATCCCCCAAATAAACTGAGAAAGAAACCATATTAATGTTCACTGCTAACAACATAAGTTCTATAGAAAGCAAAATTATAATAATATTTTTTCTATTAAGAAAAATACCACAGACACCGATAGTAAATACTGTCGCTCCCAAAAACAAAAAATGCATAAGACCAATGCTTGAAACGCTACTCGTAAGAACTTGCATCAACACCCTCTCCCGTTCTCACTGAAACAATCTTCATACCAGTTGCTTTGGTACGAGATAATTGCTTGCTAATATCCTGCCTTTTTGTCAACATATCCCTACCACGATAAGTCAGCACTATTGCACCAATCATTGCTACTAATAAAATTATACCACTCATTTCAAATAATAATGCAAAATTAGTATATAGAACCATACCTATTGCCTCAGTATTAGTTAGGTCACTAAAAGCATGAGAAGCAAACGTTGGTAACAACACCATTTTATTTTCAGTCATTGATGCATGTATTACTAAGCAAAGATTCACTAGCAGCAATACACCAACCATAATAAGTAGAATACGGCGCTTTATAACCAATTTCTTTATTTCCGCTAATTTAATGTTAAGCATCATCACTACGAACAAAAATAAAACCGCAACAGCACCGACATAAACTATTATCAAGGTCATGGCTAAAAATTCAGCACCTAATAATATGAACAAACCAGCTGCATTAAAAAATGCAAAAATTAAATACAACACCGCATATACTGGATTCTTTGCTATAATCACACCGAGCGACGAACCTATAAGCAGCGTAGCAAACATATAAAATAGTAAATCGTATATAAACATAACCCAATCTTACCTAAATGAATAATCTGCATTTAATTTTTTTGCTATTTCTTCTTCCCAGATTTCGCCATTTCTTAACAATTTCTCTTTATCATAAAATAACTCTTCTCGACTTTCGGTAGAAAATTCAAAATTAGGCCCTTCTACAATTGCATCTACTGGACATGCTTCTTGACATAAGCCGCAATAAATACATTTGGTCATATCTATATCGTATTTTGTTGTCCTTCTGCTGCCGTCTTCTCTTTCTTCGGATTCTATAACTATACATTGCGCTGGGCAAATAGCCTCGCATAACTTACAAGCGATGCACCTTTCTTCGCCATTTGGATATCTTCTTAATGCATGTTCGCCTCTAAACCTTGCGCTAATAGGATTTTTTTCATAAGGATAGTTAATTGTAACTTTATCTTTAAACAAATATCTGAAAGTCAAAAACATGCCTGATAGCAATTCGGTTAGAAAAAATGATTTAAATACTCGTTTTAGAAAAAACATAATTTACACCTAGTCATTGTGGCAATTTATCAAAATATAATAAAGTACCAGCTACCAACACTACCCATGATAACGTTAAAGGTAAGAACACCTTCCAACCAAGTCTCATCAACTGATCATATCTATATCTAGGAAAAGATGCTCTTATCCATACAAAACAAAATAATAATATAGTAATTTTTAGCATAAACCAAATAAAAGGCGGTATAGAATTGAAAAATGGCCAATCAATAATAGGCAACCAACCACTCCAGAACAAAAGAACTGTGATAGCGCTAGTCAAAATCATGTTAGCATACTCGCCTAAGAAAAACAAAGCGAAAAGAATTGAAGAATACTCTACATTGTAACCGGCTACTAACTCAGATTCCGCCTCTGGCAAATCAAATGGTAAGCGATTTGTTTCAGCTAAAATTGAAATAAAAAACACTATCATCATTGGAAAAAGCAAAAGCTTAATCCACAATGACATATTTTGCTGAGCAAGAACAATCTCCTTGAGGTTCAAAGAACCAGTAGCAATCAAAACACATACTATTGCTAAGCCGATAGAAATTTCATATGAGATCATTTGCGCTGCTGACCTAATAGCTCCAAAAAAAGCATACTTAGAATTACTTGCCCAACCAGCAATAATAATCCCATACACACCTAATGATGAAGTTGCCAGCAAATAAAGAATTCCCACATTGATATCAGCTATACCTCCCTTTATACTAAATGGAATTACTGCCCAACCAATCAAACTTAATACAAAAGTGATGACAGGAGCTAAAATAAAAAGAAATTTATCTGCTGTTGTGGGAATGATTATTTCTTTGAATAATAGCTTCACTGCATCTGCTATTGGCTGCAATAAACCAAAAATACCAACTACGTTAGGACCGCGACGTAATTGCATTAGAGCAATTATTTTTCTGTCAGCGAGCGTCAGATAAGCTACAGAGAAAATAAGCGGAATAGTAATTGTAAGTATTTTTCCTAATATGCCTAATAATTCGATAATATAATTTAAAATTATATCCATATTACGCAACCCTCTTACGATCTAGGATTTCGGCTACACATTGCGCCATTGTTTTTGATGCTCGACAAATAGGATCGGTAAAATAATAATTAAGTTCACGACTTCTAATAGGAGCACTATCAAGCTCTCCTTCTGAACCGCATGCCTGCCATGGTTGCGCTTCGATTGCATCATAAGACGCAAAAGTTGGAGAAATTTTGATCATCTCTCTTCTCAGTTCATCTTTAGTCTGGTACTTTAACTGAATATCCAAGACTTCCATTAGCATTTTTAGTATCTGCCAATCTTCCTTGGCTTCGCCATGAGGCATCACGGCTAAATTGGTGCGTTGTACTCTACCTTCTAAATTAACGTAAATAGCTTCTTTTTCAGTGTAAGCCACTCCAGGTAAAATGACATCCGCAATATTAGCTGACTTATCTCCATGGTGGCCCTGATAAATAACGAAAGTGTTTTTTAGTTTTTGTACATCAATTTCATCTGCACCCAATAAATATACTGCTTTTATTTTTTGCTTTTGTGCGGCTGTTAATATTTCATGAGTGTACATACCACCTTTTTGTGGTACAAACCCCAGATCAAGCGCAGCTACTCTTGAAGCTGCACTATGCAAAATGTTGAAGCCATTCCAATTATTTTTTATGAAACCATATTTTTGTGCAATTTCACTGCATAAATATAAAATTGCTTTATAATCATCACGCATCAAAGCTCCGTAGCCAATAACCATAATTGGATTTTGAGCTTGTTGTAAACGCTGCACTAAAGAATGCTGACCTTGTAATATATCTTGCAAAACCTTAGGATCATCACCTAAATGTGTTACTGGATAAGTAAGATCATCTTGAGAGCCAATAGAATATACATTATATTGACCACGCATATATCTTTTTCTGATTCTTGCATTAACAAGACTTGCTTCATATCTTGGATTTGTACCTATCAACACGCAACAGTCAGACTGCTCAATACCTGCAATAGAAGTATTAAATAAATAGTGAGCACGATTACTATGGTAAACTCTTGCACCCTCTTGCATACAATCAATATTTGGTGATTGCAAACCGATCATTAAATCCTTTAATACCATAATGGACTCAGCATCAACTAAATCACCGATAATTGCGCCGATCTCATTGCCAGATAAAGTTCTTAGTTTATGTTTGATAAATTTAAATGCCTCTGACCAACTTACTGGCTTTAATTTGCCACTTACCTTGACCATTGGAACATCTAGTCTCTGATTTTGTAAACCATCGCAAGCAAATCTGGTTTTATCAGAAATCCATTCTTCATTTATATCTTCATGCAATTTAGGTAAAATTCGCATCACTTCCTTTCCACGAACATCTACTCGTATATTACTACCAACAGCATCTAACACATCTATTGACTCTGTTTTAATCAATTCCCAACTTCTAGCTTTAAATGCATATGGTTTAGATGTAAGCGCACCAACTGGACATATATCTATCATATTTCCAGACAATTCTGAAGTAATTGATTGTTCGATATAGGTGCCAATTTCCATGTGTTCACCCCTACCCATTGCACCTAACTCTTCAACTCCAGCAATTTCAGTAGCAAATCTTACACATCTAGTGCAATGAATACACCTATTCATCTGCGTTTTAATTAATGGTCCCATATATTTATCTGGCACAGCTCTTTTATTTTCTGCAAACCTGTTAGTACCACGTCCGTACATTATGGTTTGATCTTGTAAGTCGCACTCACCACCTTCATCGCAGATTGGGCAATCAAGTGGGTGATTGATTAGTAAAAATTCTAGCACCCCTTCACGTGCTTTTTTTATCATTGGAGAATCAGTATGAACAACCATACCATCACTGACAGATAAAGCACACGAAGCTACAGGCTTAGGAGATTTTTCGAGCTCAACCAAGCACATCCTGCAATTCCCAGCGACATGTAGGCGGTCATGATAACAAAAACGTGGTATTTCTACTCCTACCAATTCACAGGCTTGAATTAAGGTTATACCCGCAGGCACTTCTACTGCTTTACCATTAATAATTAATTTTGGCATATTCTAAACCGCTTTACATATTTGATTATACTGAGTAATTCTTCGCTCAATTTCACCACGAAAATGTCTAACTAATCCTTGTATTGGCCAGGCGGCAGCATCGCCGAGAGCGCAAATAGTGTGACCTTCGATTTGTTTTGATACATCTAGTAATTGATCAATTTCTTCTACTTTAGCCTTGCCTTCCACCAGTCTCATCATTACTCGCCACATCCAACCAGTGCCCTCACGACATGGGGTGCATTGCCCACAAGATTCATGCATATAAAATTTACTAAGACGAGCAATTGCATAAACAATATCTGTAGACTTATCCATAACAATGATCCCGCCAGTACCTAAAGCTGTCTGCTCTGCATGTAAACTATCGAAATCCATGTGAACATACTCACATACTGATTTTGGAATTAATGGCACTGAGGATCCGCCAGGAATCACTGCTAATAAATTCTGCCAACCGCCTCTTACTCCTCCAGCATATTTTTCAATTAGATCTTTAAGCGGTATCCCCATAGCTTCTTCAACATTGCATGGCTTATTTACATGTCCTGAAATTGAAAATAATTTCACTCCAGCATTGTTAGGTTTGCCTATTGAAGAAAACCAGGCCGCACCTCTACGCAAAATCGTTGGCACTACCGCTAAAGATTCTACGTTATTAATGGTAGTTGGGCAACCAAACAGACCAGTACCAGCGGGAAAAGGTGGTTTTAACCTCGGCATCCCTTTTCTTCCAGATAGACTTTCCAGTAGTGCAGTTTCTTCACCGCAGATATAAGCTCCAGCACCTAAATGTACATAAATATTGCAATCAAAGCCAGATTTGCATGCATTGTTACCAATCAATCCAGCCTCGTACGCTTCATCAATAGCTTTTTGTAATTGTACGGCCTCATTGTAAAATTCACCACGAACATAGATATAAGCAACATTTGCTTGAATCGCATAACTAGCAATCAGTACTCCTTCAATCAATTTATGTGGTTCGTGCCTAAGTATATCACGATCTTTACATGATCCTGGCTCACCCTCATCTGCATTTGCAACTAGGTAATGAGGTTTAGTTTTCTCTTTAGGTATAAATGACCATTTCATACCAGTAGAAAAACCTGCGCCGCCTCTGCCTCTTAATCCTGAGGCTTTAACCTCCTCAATGACCGCATTGCGATCTTTAGTGAGAAATTGTACAGTATCATCCCAATCTCCACGTTTTTTAGCAGAAGCGAGATCAGCCCCTAAAGAACCATATAAATTATGAAAGACTCTGTCAATTTCTGCTAACATTTAGCTTCTTTCCTTTGGCTCTGCACCACACCTGCCGATTTGTGAGCCATATTTTATTTTTTTACCATCTTTAAGATCAGTGATAATCTTGCGCATGCTTATCTTGTCCAAATCTTCATAATAATCATTATTAATTTGTACTACAGGTGCATTTGCACATGCACACAAGCACTCTACTTCACTTAGTGTGAACATACCATCTTTAGTCGTTTCGCCATTTTTAATACCTAATTCCTTTTCGCAGACAATTGCGATCTCTTCAGCGCCACGCAACCAACAAGGGGTAGTACCGCAAATCCTTATACAGTACTTACCTACTGGTTTTAGATTGTACATAGTATAAAAACTCGCTACTTCATACACTCTAATTGGCGCCATAGAGAGCGTATTTGCCACATAATCCATAGCTTCTCTAGTAAGCCATCCACTGCCTTGGCGTTGAGCTATGTCTAGCAATGGCATAACTGCACTTTCTTGATTGTTTTTTGGGTACTTAGCTAACACTTCTTGTGATTTTGCTAAATTATCCTTAGTAAATTTAAAGCTCTTTATTTCAGTCATTTCAAATTCTACCTATCAATCTCTCCAAAAACTATATCTAAACTACCGATAATAGTTACAACATCAGCTAACATATGTCCTTTTGACATAAAATCTAAACCTTGTAAATGAGCAAATCCTGGAGCTTTAATGCGACAACGATACGGCTTATTTGTTCCATCAGATACTAAATACACACCGAACTCGCCTTTAGGGGCCTCAACGGCCGCATATACCTCTCCGACTGGTACATGATAACCTTCGGTAAATAGTTTAAAATGATGAATTAAAGCCTCCATAGAATACTTCATCTCTGCACGCGAAGGAGGGGTAAATTTCCTATCTAAGCTCTTTACAGGACCATTTGGCATTTTATCAATGCATTGTTTTATTATTCGTAATGATTGGTACATTTCTTCAATACGTACTAAATAACGATCATAACAGTCACCGTTTTGACCAATTGGAATGTCAAAATCCATCTCTGCATATACTGCGTAAGGTTGAGATTTACGTAAATCCCAAGCCACACCAGAACCTCTTAACATTGGGCCACTAAATCCCCAATCCTGCGCTTGTTGTGGAGTTACTACCCCTATATCAACAGTTCTTTGTTTCCAAATGCGATTGTTTGTTAATAAACCCTCGGTGTCTGCTAAAACTTTTGGAAAACATGCTATAAATTCTCCTATTCGGTCAAGTAAACCTGGGGGCAAATCTTGAGCCACACCACCTGGACGAAAATATGCAGAATGCATTCTTGCTCCTGAAACTTGCTCATAAAATCCCATGATTTTCTCACGCTCTTCAAACAACCAAAGTAATGGCGTGGTAGCGCCAACATCTAAAGCCTGCGTAGCAATGTTAAGGCAATGATTTAAGATTCTAGTTAATTCGCTAAATAAAACACGAATATATTGCGCTCTTAGTGGTATGTCACATTTTAGTAACTTCTCAACAGCTAAAGCATAACTATGCTCTTGACACATTGGAGAGACATAATCTAAGCGATCAAAATACGGCACAGCTTGTAAGTAAGTTTTATGCTCAATCAATTTTTCAGTACCACGATGCAAAAGACCGATATGAGGATCTGCTCTCTCTATTACTTCTCCATCTAATTCTAAAATTAATCTTAAAACTCCATGCGCTGCAGGATGCTGCGGGCCAAAATTTAAAGTTATATTTTTAAATTTATCTTTTTTTTGCATCTATTGCTGCTCTTTTGCTTTTTCATCACCGGGAAGAACATACTTGGTTCCTTCCCACGGACTTAAGAAATCAAATGTACGAAATTCTTGAGTGAGATTCACCGGTTCATATATTACTTTTTTCTGCTCAATATCATAACGCACTTCTTTGTAACCAGTAAGTGGAAAATCTTTACGCAATGGATGGCCGTCAAATCCGTAATCCGTTAAGATTCTTCTTAAGTCTGGATTATTATAGAATTTTACACCATACATGTCCCACGCTTCTCTTTCATACCATAAAGCACAGCTATAAATATGTACTGCTGTGCTAAGCTCCTCACCATCACTTAAACCAACTTGCGCCACTACTCTGAAATTATGTTGCAAGCTCAGTAAATTATAAATAACATCAAACCTTTTTATTCGATCAGGATAATCAACTACGAATAAATCAGTCAAGACCGTACAAAGAAAATCGTTTTCTTTTTTTAGAAAATTTAATAATTCGATAAGCTTTGTTTGATCAGTAAGGTTGATATTTAAAAATCCTGGAATCACAGAACATGAAATACATTCTCCTAAATAGCTTGTAAGTGAATTAGATATATTATTTAATTGTTCCATTGTCATTGTTCAGCTAGTTATCTATTAATTCGACCAATGCGTTTGATTTTTCGTTGTAACACTGTAATACCATACAACAATGCTTCAGCAGTAGGTGGGCATCCAGGAACATACACATCAACTGGCACAATACGATCACAACCACGCACCACTGAATAAGAATAGTGATAATAACCACCACCATTAGCACAACTTCCCATGGAAATTACATATCGAGGTTCTGCCATTTGATCGTAAACTTTGCGTAAAGCTGGTGCCATTTTATTTGTTAATGTGCCTGAAACAATCATCAGGTCTGATTGTCGCGGACTTGGTCTAAACAATAAACCAAAACGATCCATATCGTAACGACTAGCAGCGCATTGCATCATCTCTATTGCGCAACATGCCAAGCCAAAACTCATTGGCCACAATGATCCTGCACGCGACCAATTAGCTAGATCATCAAGTTTAGTTAATACATAACCTCTATTACTTATACTGTCATTAAAGTCTGTAAGAATCTCGTCTTGATCTAAGAATGAACGTAATTGCGCTTTACTCATCACCAATCCAGAGCTCCTTTCTTCCATTCATAAATGAATCCCACTGTCAGAATACCTAAGAATATGATCATTGACCAAAATCCATATAACCCAATTTTACCTAATGTGATAGCCCATGGAAATAGGAACATTATCTCAATATCAAAAATGATAAATAAAATTGCTACTAAATAGAATTTGACATTAAACTGCCTACGAGCATCGCTAAATGGCTCAAAACCACATTCATATGTAGATAATTTTTCATTATCTGGTTTGCTCTTGACTAACGCTAAAGGTATGCAGATCATCACCATGGATAATACAACAGCTAATCCAAAAAATATTATAACAGGTAAGTATGTTAATATATAATCTGGTACTACACTAAGCATTTTTTTGATGTCCTATTCACTAGTATTATTAGTATAAGGAATTTACTACATACATACTTTTTGGTGTGCCCGACAGGATTTGAACCTGTGACCTACTGATTAAAAGTCAGTTGCTCTACCGACTGAGCTACGGGCACTTTAGAAAACCTTATCCTGTATGATAAACATTCCATTAGTTGTCAACTATAAACTTTATCTAATGCAAAATAAAGACTTTAAACTTCTAATTCTTCCATTATTATACTGTATGTATTATAAGAAGTAATAAATTAATTGATTATTAATAATAGAACTATGAACAACACATGTATTTTTATACCAGCTAGGATAGGCGCTACAAGATTGCCAAACAAACCAATTCTCTATATTGGAAACAAGCCTATGATTATTCATGTCATTGATCGAGCCAAAGAAGCAGATATTGGCAAAGTAGTTGTAGCCACTGATTCTAATGAAATTTTACAAATAGTAAAAAATTACAATACTGAATGCATTATGACTTCTCCTGATCACCAATCTGGATCAGATCGGATATATGATGCACTTGAGCAAATTGATCCAAATAAAAATTTGGAATTTGTAATAAATTTACAAGGTGACATGCCTTTTATCAATGCCAATTCAATTAAAGTTTTGCATAATTTTAATCAACAATCCACAGCAGATATAAATACTTTAGTTACGCCCGTAAAAGAAACTGGTAAAAAACATATGAAAAGTATAGTGACTGTAGCCGTTGCTTTTAAAGATCAAGCAAATAATTATGGCCAAGCTTTATATTTTTCACGCAAAGCTATCCCCCATAATGCTAATCCGTACTATGAACATCTAGGCATTTATGCCTTTAAACGGGACGCGCTTAAAAAATTTATATCACTACCACAAACACCATTGGAGCTACAAGAAAAATTAGAACAGTTGCGTGCTTTAGAAAATAATATGACAATAAATGTTGCGGTCGTGAATGACAGTCCTATTAGCGTTGACACAAAAGAAGATCTAGATGCTGCAATTAGTTTTTTTGAAAAAAATAAAAACAATCTATAACTTAGTAATCTTTTGTTGGTTGTTCATATATGGTTGTAAAGCCATTGGAATATTTATAGAGCCATCAGCATTCTGATAATTTTCTAGTATTGCAACAATAGTTCTGCCTATAGCAAGACCGGAACCATTCATTGTAAAAAGATGATTTATTTCTTGAGCCTTATTGCGATATCTAGCCTTCATTCTTCTTGCTTGAAATTGACCAAAAATAGAACAGCTCGAAATTTCTCGATATTTATTTTGCGCTGGTAACCATACTTCAAAATCATAAGTTTTTGTTGAAGCAAATCCAGTATCTCCAGAACATAATAGCATTACTCTATATGACAGTTCTAAGCGTTTCAAAATCTGCTCTACAGCCTCTATCATTTTGCTATATTCAATATGATAATTTTCTGCATCACTAATACATACTAATTCAACTTTGCTAAACTGATGCAATCTAATCATTCCTCTTGTATCTTTACCAGCGCTACCAGCTTCTGAACGAAAGCAATGAGAAAAAGCAGTAAATCTTAATGGTAACTGCTCTTGATGCACTATTGTATCGGCTACTAAATTAGTTAAAGACACTTCTGATGTTGGAATTAAGCGGTACCCACTGGTAGTTTGAAAAGAATCGTCAGCAAATTTTGGTAACTGCCCTACTCCATACATTGCTTGATCTTTCACTAGTACAGGTGGGGAGACTTCCATATAACCATATTCTTTAGTATGAATATCAAGCATAAAATTAGCAAGAGCTCTCTCCATCAACGCTAAATCAGCTTTTAGTGTAACAAATCTACTGCCAGAAATTAAAGCGGTTTGTTCAAAATCCATCATTCCAAGCGCCTCACCAATTTCAAAATGATGTTTTGGCACAAAATTAAATACCGTTGGCGTGCCAACGACCCTCACTTCAGTATTATCATTTTCATTTTTGCCTATTGGCACATCATCTGCTAAAATATTAGGTAAGCATTCAAGTATTGAGTATATTTTATTTTCTAATTCAGCAATAGTAACCTTCAACTCATCAATGCTACGATTAATTAGTTCAACTTCTTCCTTTGCCACTGCAAATTCATCACCTAATTTATCTTTGATTGCTCCTATTGCTTTTGATTTAGCGTTACGCTCCTGTTGCAACCGCTGTTGCTGCGCTATTTGTTTGCGACATTGCTCATCTAATTCTATAATCTCAATAGATACTGGCTGCATTTCTCGTTGAACCAAGGCTCGATCAAGAAGAGTTGGGTTATCTCTGATCCAATGAATATTATGCATAAAATATCATCCTTTTTTTTCTATGATTTTACAAGCAAGAATTGATAATTCATATAATAAAATCAACACTGTAGCGAGACCAATTTGACTGAAGGCATCAGGAGGAGTAACAATTGCTGCAATCACAAAAATAATAATTATCGCTAATCTTCTTTTTGCTTTTAAAGTATCAATAGAAAGTATACCGATACGTACCAGCAAAGTTAATACCACTGGTAGCTGAAAGGCAATACCAAAAACCATAATTAATTGGATGACTAAAGATAAATACTCACTCACCCTAGCTTCTAATTTTATTGGCATTGCATTTGGCAATTTAGGCGTTTCAAAGCTTAAGAAAAAAGACCAAGCTACTGGAAAAATATAATGATAAACAAAAAACAAGCCAAGTAAAAAGAGAATGGGCATAATAATAAAATATGATAACACCACTTTTTTTTCTTTTTTCTTTAATCCTGGAGCTAAAAATATATAAATTTGATATAAACAAAACGGTAGAGCAATTAATACCGCGCTATAAAAAGTTAATTGCAAATACGTAAAGAAAACTTCTGTCAAACCAGTATAAATAAGACTAGGGTGCTTACCTTGTTGCTGGTAGTAATTCTCTAATGGTTGCAGTAAAAAAGAATAAATATCCTCAACAAAACAATAACATAAAACAAATGCTAAAACAAACACCAGTAGAGACCAAAGTAGTGCACACTTTAACTCCACTAAGTGCGCAAAAATTGTCAATTTATTATGATATTTTCTCATATTTTAGATTGTAGCGAGATATATTAACTATTTTTTAACCTAATTCATAGATTATAAAGATATCACAAGTTAGTACAAAGTTGTAGCAATTTTAAAAAATTTGAAATTATGTCAGAAGATTTGTCAATATTTAATGCATTATGGAATCCAACTAATATGGGATTTAGCAATATAGGACAAACCCTGAGTCAAGTAGAGAAAAGTCCGTTACTTAATTCTTTTTTTCCTCTTGCAACTTTATTTTCGTCAATGTCTGGCCTTCAAAACTGGCAGCCATTTCATAGCCCATTTACATTACTTGTGGGTAAGCTTCAGGAACCATTGCCAGGTCTATTCAATTCAATAAGTCTTAGTAACTCTGGAATATTAGGCAAAGGTAGTAAGGGACATAGCTAGTATTACTTAATCTCTAAAGTTGTTGAATTGCAATGGCAATTCTATTTTAAGATTTCTAACAAAAGTCATCACCTCTTGCAAGTCATCTTTTTTCTTAGCTTCTACTCTTAACTCTTCACCTCTAATAGAAGTTTGAGCTTTAAATTTTTGCCCCTTGATCTCTTTAGAAATTTTTTTAGCTGTCTCGCTATCAATTCCATGTTTAATGTTAACCACTTGTCTGAGTGTGTTGCCTGAGGCTCTTTGTGGCTTTTCAAAATCTAAAGCCTTAACATCGATCTTACGCCTAGTTATGTGTACTTTGAGCATCTCATGAATAGCATCTAGCTTGTAATCATCATCAGCTATAATAGTAATTTCCGCTGCCTTTCGATCAATACTTGCTGCACTAGCTTTAAAATCATAACGTTGAGCAATTTCCTTCTTCACTGACTGAATTGCGTTTTCTACTTCTTGTAAATCAATGTTAGAAACAATATCAAAGCTAGGCATCTTGCTCTTTATCTAAATTATTAAATACTTCGTCCCATGTCCCAAGAGTGGCAGCTTTGGAATACTCCGTTACTCTACTTTCAAAAAAATTAGCATGCTCAACACCATTTAAAATTTCATCTAACCATGGTAACGGGTTGTGATCAGTTAAATAAATCTCTTTCATACCTAATTGCATTAACCTACGATCTGCAATAAATCTTATGTATTGCTTTACTTCACGTGCTGTTAATCCTTCTAAATCACCAACTTCAAAAGCTAAATCAATAAAAGCATCTTCAAAATGAACAATGGTTGCGCATGCTTCATATATTTCGCTACGTACTTTTTCAGTCCATACTTCTGGATATTCTTGGATAAATGTGCGAAACAACTTAATAATAGAGTGTGTGTGTAAACTTTCATCACGCACTGACCAAGTGACAATTTGACACATTCCCTTCATTTTATTAAATCGTTGAAAATTAAGTAAAATTGCAAAAGATGCAAATAACTGCAACCCTTCGGTAAAAGCGCCAAATACTGCCAAAGTAATGGCTATAGCTTCTTTGGTTTCGACACCAAATTTATGCATATAATCATATTTATCTTTCATTTGCTTGTATTTCATAAATGCTTGATACTCACTCTCTGGCATACCAATGGTATCAAGTAAATGAGAGTATGCAGCAATATGAATAGTTTCCATATTAGAAAAAGCAGCTAGCATCATCTGCACTTCGGTTGGCTGAAAAACACGTGAATAATGTTTCATGTAACAATTATTTACTTCAATATCAGCTTGGGTAAAAAAGCGAAAAATTTGAGTTAACAAATGCTTTTCACCTGGAGTAAGGTTATATTTCCAGTCTTTCACATCATCTGCTAATGGCACTTCCTCAGGTAGCCAGTGAATCTTTTGCTGCATCAGCCAAGCATCGTAAGCCCAGGGATACAAGAAAGGTTTATAAATTGGTTTCGCATCTAAAAGTCCCATATTTTTCTCCTTGATTACCTAAATTACTGACAAGCTAAACATTCTTCGTATTTACTTTCTTCTTTAGCAATTAGATCATTTGCTAATGCCTGACCTACAACCTTATGCGCTACTTTTTCTGCACGTTGTAATGCAGTTGAGCGGCAATAGTACATACCTTTAACTCCTTTTTTCCATGCCATAAAATGCACATCATGTAAACATTGTTTACTTACGTTACCAGGTAAAAATATATTCAATGACTGTCCCTGACAAATATAAGCGGTCCTATCGGCAGCTAAATCAATCAACCACCTCTGATCAATCTCTTGGGCTGTTTTAAATATATCTTTTTCCTCTTGAGATAAGCAATCTAATTGTTGTACCGAGCCTTCATGAGTAGCAATTGACGACCATACTTTATCCGTGTTCATGCTCTTATTTTTTAATAATGCAATTAAGTTTTTATTACGCACAATAAATGACCCTGACAAAGTTTTCTGTGTAAAGCTATTTGCAGCATACGGCTCAATACCAGGGGAAGAATTGTTTGCAATAATAGAAATCGATGCGGTTGGCGCTATAGCCATTTTATTACTAAATCTCTCCATCACACCACATGCTTCTGCATCTGGACATGCACCTTTTTCTTTAGCAAGTATTACTGAAGATTTGTCTACTTCTTTTTTAATATGTACAAAAATTTTCTTATTCCACACTTTTGCCATTACTGATTCTATAGGAGTATTATGCACCTGTAAAAATGAGTGCAAACCCATTACACCTAAACCCACACTCCGTTCACGCATTGCTGAATATTTAGCTCTCTTCATAACATCTGGGGCATTATCAATGAAATCTTGCAGTACATTGTCCAAAAAACGCATTACATCCACAATAAATTCTTCATTATCGCACCAATCATCATAATACTCGAGATTCAAAGAAGATAGGCAGCATACTGCAGTACGCTGGTTACCTAAATAATCTTGGCCTGTTGGTAAAGTTATCTCATTGCATAAATTAGAAGTCTTGACCAATAAATTAAGTTTTCTATGATGCTCAGGAATATAGCGATTTACTGTGTCTATAAATAATAAGTACGGCTCTCCAGTTTCAATTCTAGTAGTAAGAATCTTTGCCCATAAATCACGTGCTTTTATAGTATGTATAATTTCAGCATTTTTAGGACTACGCAAATGCCACTCTTCTCCTTTTTCTACCGCCTTCATAAAATCATCAGTAATGACTACTCCATTATGAATATTAAGCGCTTTACGATTAGGATCTCCTCCTGTTGGTCGCCTTATATCAATAAATTCTTCTATCTCAGGATGAGTAACTGGCATGTATAAAGCAGAACTTCCCCGGCGCAAACTACCTTGAGAAATTGCCAAAGTTAAAGAATCTTGTACGCAAATAAATGGAATCACTCCGGAGGTTTGACCGTTCCCTTTAACTTTCTCACCTATCGAGCGCAAATTACCCCAATAACTTCCTATTCCTCCACCTCTTGCAGCCAACCAAACATTTTCTGTCCACAGGTCTACTATACCTTCCAAACTATCAGAAGTTTCGTTTAAATAACAAGAAATAGGCAAACCACGATTAGTTCCTCCATTGCTTAAAATGGGGGTTGCTGGCATAAACCATAAGTTACTTATGTAATTATAAAGACGCTGAGCGTGTTTCTGATCATCAGCATAGTATACGGCAACTCTAGAAAATAAATCTTGAAAATCCTCTCCATCTAACAAGTACCTGTCTTGTAATACCGCCTTACCAAACTCCGAAAGCTTCGTATTATTTGTAGTGTCGATTTTTATATCAAACTTCATAAAATACCTAATAAAAATAACTATTCCATCTATATCTATTATAATGATATATAGACGACTGCTCCGATAATGAATAGTAATAGCAGTTAGCTGTATTGTCTATATATTTTAGAGTATATTGTGTATTTTTTATATTTTGCTACTAGATATAGTGTTTATAAAATGTTGGTGATATAAGATGGCGTTTCAAAATATATGCTTTTTAGAGCCTAAAAATATTAGACAGATTCTAGACTATATAGCTTTTTAACCCAAGTATCATTAGATTCACCATATGTTGCAATAATATCGTGTATTTTACGTTTCGCTTCTTCAGAGCAGCAAGAAAGAATGTTCAATGCTAGATCTAGGTCTTTTAGGTTCATCTCTAAAATAATAGAAACATCCGACTGTCTAATAATAAATTGTCTTCTCGATACCTCTAAAGCTTCTAAATACATACTTTCTTGTTCACTTAATTGAAATATTGTCTTTATATTAGCATAAGAAGTCTCGTCTGGTAAAAATATTTTTGTTGCCATTTTCTCTTGATAAATACTACCTACAACAGTACTCCAACTAGTATTTTTTGTACTAAATGATGCTGAAACAACCATAATTGAATTAGCTTTAGCAAAATCATCTAACCATCTTGCTAGATTCTTTTCGAAATATAAATTATTAAATATTCTATTGCCTCCGGACACAGCAATAATAGAAGGTGTTCCCACATAATAAATTTTAAAAAAATACATTAAATAATATAATATTGGCAAATTAAAGCTGATGTCGGTATCGTAAATTTCTGCCATGTCTATAGCCAAAATTTTGTTATCATAAGTCAAATCATCTTGGTCGTTATCAAAAATATGAGCATATTTGCCTTGACCGTACCATTTTGATAGTTTTTTAATAATAATTTTATTGAGGTCAGCAAATTCAGGTAAATTAAAAAAATCTTGAGCATTTGATAGTTTTCTCTTTTTAGTAGCGGTATTGTAAATAATATCAACCGCTGCTGCTACCACTGCAATATATTCTTCAGCTCCCTCGTAATCGATATACTTATCAAGTAAATAGAAAAACCAATTACATAAAAATTCTCGATTCTCTTTGTTATCTTGCAACAATAATGGATTAAACTTTGCTGAAGTTTTTGTTGGCTTAATTGTGAAATATAAATACTTGCCGCCAAGTGCTTTAATGAAGATTTCAGATTCATGCTTTACATCGATATAAAAAATATTAAGCTTGTATTTCAATGATTCTGAAATTAAAAAATTCAGCAAAGTAACCTTGCCTGAATCATCGTGACCTACAATGATGGTGTGACCATTATCTTTAACATGAAAATTGAAAAAATAAGGTGTGCCAAGTGCAGTTTTTAATAATGTCACAGCCTCTCCCCACTTTGAAATCAAAGAACCAACTGGAAAATTATGCAAAGAAGCTAATCCTGCAATATTAGAAGTAGACATGAGGCTATTTCTAGTAATATAGCTAAAATTAGCTGGCAACTGAGACCAAAAACAATGTTCTAAATTTAGATCCTCTCTAACAACTGGCAAACCAATGTCATATAAAACTTTAGCTGCTAATTGCATCTTTTCTTCCAAATCAGATAAATTTTTTGCCATCACCATAATAGTTAACTGGGTAGAGCAGTAATCTACAGAAGATTTTTTAGTTTGATCAAACAAGACATCTAAGCCAGTGATGCACTTAAATTCTTTATCACCGCTAACATCTAAAACGTAGTTTTGATATTTAAAATGACTCAAAGTACTTTTTTTATCGATAAAATTTATAGTCTGGGTCACAACAAATTGTTGAGGCAATTGTAAAAATCTATCCAAAACTTCTGCTGAAACATCATAATAAGATTTCACTGACATAATTGAGCCAAAAACCTTCTCGTTATTCTTTCTGACTTCAATGGTGTTGTTTCCAAAAGCGATTTTATACTTTGCCAAGTATTTTGATAAATCAGCCATAGGTATTGGCATGTCATCTTCTTCTAAGTGTATGATTTTACCAAAGAATTTTAGAATGTCAGAAACATAACCTAGTTCTGAATGAAATACTAAGCCAAGTCTAAGCGCCCCGTAATGAGACAATACCTCCAATAAATCTATTACTGTTTCATTAAGTTCAGCATGCGCGTCATCGAGATAGTCTTTATGTGCCTTGTATAGCTTTCCTGAATTAAAATAACGCAATACATCTGTTGATTTTAATTTTAAGTTAAAACCAGAATGAATCACAGTCAGATAAAGCTCGTTAATATATTTATCGTCCCAACTATTTTGTTTTACCCACTGTTCGTGTAATTTTTGTGCAAAAAAAACAGGGTATTCTGGCTTGGAATCGAGACTACGTTTTCTTCTAACTGTATGAAAAGTTAGAGCAAAATTAGACGACCTTACTCTCTCCAAAATTGCTTTCCTAACAGTATCACGTAAACCTAAACTTGTGCCACCAAGCGTTTCATAAGTAAAGCCAACAATTTTTATTGTTTGCAATAATTCACCATTTTTGGTCAAAATGGTGTTTTTATCATAATGGCAAGCATACGGAATAAAACTAGGAACTGGGGCTTCTAACCTTACCCCGTCATTGTCATTCTTGTTACTAAATAGGCCAAACATTCATACCCACAATATAATATACCGTTTGTAATAGTAGCTCTTTATTACGTATCGTAAAGATGTTTTTACTACACATAAGAAATTTAGCTCTAAATACTGTCTATTTTTTACCTAGCAAGCGCCTTGTTAAATCTTCCGAAATTATGGAAAAAATCCTTTAACAAACTAGAATCATCGCCTGCCACTAAAGATTTCTCCTTGTTGAAGACAATTTGCTTTTTAGTAAGACTATCAGTAAATTTTACTTTATCTAACTTACTGTTTTTAAAGTTTAATTGCATTATTTGCTCCTGAATTATTTTTGGTCGAAAAAAACTTACTGATTTCATCTTAGTTGATATATAATACCATATATTTTGATCAAATGTTGATACTGTGCTAGGATCACCTAATAACTCCGTAACCTCTTCCTTGTTAGTTACTCCTATTTGCAATTTTTTGATTTTGAGTTCGTCTTCTGGATATCCATGAGTAACATACTTACTAAAGCATGCAGTAAGTATAATCACGAGAGATAGTATAGAAAAAATAGTTCTGATTCTAATAAACATGATGTATTTCTTTACCAAATTAAGTAAGATATGCTATAATGCCAAGCTTATAAATTAAACAACTTTGTGTTTACTTACAAGATAAAATTATCTATATATTTAAACAATCTCTTTTATCAAGGATAAAATTATGGCAGTACCAAAAAAGAAAACTTCCAAATCTAGACGAAATATGAGAAGGTCTCACGATGCTCTTTCTCCAGTAAACGTTATAACCGATTCCACAACTGGTGAATACAAATTACCACACCACGTATCTTTAACTGACGGTTTTTATAAAGGAAAGCGAGTGATTGCTCAAAAAAACTCTCACAACGAACAAACCAAATAAATTAAAGTTGTAATTTAATGCATATATTAGTTCTACCATGAACGAAATTGTGATAGCTTTAGATGGTATGGGTGGGGATTTAGCTCCTAATTCTGTAATTTATGGAGCAGAGCTATCATTAAAAATACTACCGAAGAACAAAGTATTTTTTCAAATATTTGGTGACCAAAAAATTATTCAACCTTTGTTGAATCACGCAGCTTTACTACGTTCCTACTGCGAACTTATTCATACTTCACATACGATTTCAGCAGAAGAAAAGCCATCCGTGGCCATTAGAGTTGGTCGTGAGTCCAGTATGCAACTTGCGATCAATGCTGTAAAAAACGGACATGCCGCAGCTATGGTATCTTCTGGTAACACAGGCGCATTAATGGCCATGTCCAAAGTCACCTTGCGTACTTTACCGCAGATAAGTCGACCAGCAATTGCGGCAATAATACCATCAACTAAAGGCGATGTAGTAATGCTTGATCTTGGTGCCAACGTAGAATGCGACGCTACCAATTTATTTGAATTTGCTATTATGGGCGAGGCTTTTGCAAAGATAGTATTGGGTATTAACAAGCCAAAAATTGGCCTACTTAACATAGGCTCAGAGGAAATGAAAGGCAAAGACTCAATTAGACTAGCTGGTACAATGCTCAGAGAAACAAAGTTGCCCATAAATTTTTATGGCTATATAGAAGCAAATGATATATCTGAAGGCATAGTAGATGTAGTGGTTACCGATGGATTTACTGGAAATGTTGCACTAAAAGCAATAGAGGGCACTGCAAAATTATATAAACATTTCCTAAAAGAAGCATTCTCAAGTTCTTTGCTCAATAAATTATGTTATTTTGTGGCAAAACCAGCACTACAAAAATTAGCAATCACAGCTGATCATCGCTATTACAATGGTGCTATGTTTGTTGGATTGAATGGTATTGTAGTTAAAAGTCATGGCTCAATGGATAGTATTGGCTTTGCCAATGCAATTAAGACTACTTATGAACTTGCCACTGCCAACATCAATAAACAAATTGCTGATGAGCTTTTAGATATTTATGGTAAAATTTCGTTGTCATGAAAAAAATATTCATTACATCTTGCGGCGCGTACTTACCACAAAAAATCGTCTCAAACGATGATTTAACAAAAATAATCGACACTTCGGATGAGTGGATTGTAAGTCGCACTGGTATAAAAAATAGACATATTGCTAACAAGCAAGAATCGACTTCTTATATGGCAATACAGGCAGCTAAAGAAGCTATTTCTCAACATCTAGAGATAGCAGATAAGATCGATGCTATTATTGTAGCTACTACAACCCCTGATCAGATGTTTCCTTCTACAGCTACCAAGGTTCATGCTGCACTTGGCTTAAAGAATATTTGTGCCTTTGATGTGCAGGCAGTATGCTCTGGCTTTATATACGCAGCTTCAGTAGCAACTAGCATGATTAAAGCAGGCGCGGCCACTACTGTACTGGTGATTGGTGTCGACAAAATGTCAAAAATCTTGAACTGGAAGGACCGTAACACATGTATTTTATTTGGTGATGGCGCTGGGGCCGTAATACTAACAGAAAACGCCGAGAAAAATAATAGTGGTATTATTGATTTTAATCTTTCTGCCGATGGAAATTTAGGACAAATATTACATACTAGTGGGGAGATCAATTCAGCAGAGCCTTGTGGTCACGTCGTTATGCAAGGAAAAGAAGTGTTTAGACATGCAGTTGAAAAAATGAGCTCTTCGATGGAACTTCTTCTTACCTCGAATAAAATATCAATCAACAACATTGATTGGATTATACCGCATCAAGCAAATATACGCATTATCAATGCGATAGCCGCTAAAATGAATATTCCTATTGAGAAGATTGTGAGAACATTGAGAAATCAGGCTAATACATCTGCTGCGACAATACCTTTAGCTTTGTATAGTCAATTTAAGCATGGTCAATTAAAAAGAGGAGATTTAATAATGTTAGCAGCAGCTGGTGGAGGTTTTACCTGGGGATCAATGTTATTAAGATGGTAAATTCATGAAAATCAAAACTGTTACAAGAAATGATATTGCTATAGAAGTACATAGGCAAATTGGTTTATCTGTAGCTGAATCAGACAAAATAGTAAGTCAATTTTTCAGCTGCATCATAGAAGGACTAAAAGATAGTGGAAATGTTAA
Source organism: Rickettsia typhi (assembly GCA_945905715.1). Lineage (GTDB taxonomy): Bacteria > Pseudomonadota > Alphaproteobacteria > Rickettsiales > JABSSG01 > JAGVLN01. The sequence goes on along the minus strand of CAMDPW010000004.1, from coordinate 1,618 downwards.
ATTAACAAATTTTGGTACTTTTACTGTACTTAATAAAAAACAACGTATTGGTCGTAATCCTAAAACTAAAGAAGAGGCGGTGATACATGCTCGCAAAACTATTAGTTTTAGAGCTTCTGATAATTTAAAAAATATTATTAATAAAGATCCTTATGAGCAATAAATTACCGACAGCATACAAAGTAATTGGTGAAGTAAGTAAGGTTCTTAACACTCCTGCTCATGTATTGCGTTTTTGGGAGAGAAAATTTAAGCAAATTGCTCCTTATAAACACAACAATAGACGTTACTATTCAGCGCAGGATATTGATATAATTAAAAATATAAAATTTTTATTATACGAAAAAGGCTTCACTATCAATGGGGTAAAAACTTATTTAACTGAAGAAATGCATAAAAATCCTATTATCAAAGCTTCCTCGGTTACAGACTCCGCACTACCTGATGAAGATATTGTAGTATTAAAAAATATTATGCAAACCGTGAAACATATTAAGGCACAGCTTCAAGATGCTCTTGAAAAATAACATTAATCCATCTAATTCTCCCCTGGGACAAAAATCAAATTATGTTGATACATACAATCCTGAGTTACTCTTTGCAATACCAAGGAAAATTAAGAGAGAAGAACTCGGTATTTTAGATCAATTACCTTTTGCTGGCTATGATATTTGGAACGCTTTTGAAATATCGTGGTTAAATACTAAAGGCAAACCAGAGGTTGCCATAGGAGAATTTATCGTCCCTTGCACTTCAATCAATATTTTTGAATCAAAATCTTTAAAACTATATCTCAATTCATTTAACGGTACCAAATATGATTCAATTTCTACGGCCACTAAAATAATTAAACAAGATTTAAGTCGATCTACTGGTGATAAAGTCAAGGTTACCATGTTGCATTTAAACAAGGTTATAAATAATATACAACGCTCATTTCAAGCTAGATCTTTAGATGATCAAGACATCGAGTGTACAGAATACGTCACCAACCCCTCTTTGCTTACTACAAGTAACCAATATACTGAAGAAGAGCTATATTCAGATCTATTAAAATCAAACTGCTTGATAACTAAGCAGCCAGATTGGGGATCGGTTTATATTAAGTATGAGGGTAAGAAAATAGATCATGCTGGACTACTACGTTACATAGTATCTTTTCGTAATCATAACGAATTTCATGAGCAGTGTATTGAGCGTATGTTCATAGATATTATACAGCAATGTAAACCGAAAAGACTTACAATACACGGAAGATACACAAGACGTGGTGGTATAGATATTAACCCTGTTCGTTCAACTCACAACTACCATGTCAATAATTGTAGACTGATACGACAATAATCTACTCCATCACATCTACAATTCTAGCATCACTAAAGATGCCTCATTACAAAGTAATTTCAAATATTAGACATCACTTCAGTCATTAACATCGCAAAATTCTTAAAAATAGAAACTTTGTCTTTTTTTGAATTATTCTAATATTTTTAATTCCTGTGATTGTAATCTTGGCAAAGTGAAAACTCTTAAAACCAGGCATTAGATTAGTTCTTTATCTTAATAAACCACAGATCTTGCTCAACAATATTATTGAGCTGTTTGATTTGACGAACTG
>CAMDPW010000003.1 GCA_945905715.1 Rickettsia typhi | reverse complement strand
TCTAATCCTTCATTATTAGCAATCATGACATCTAATCCACCCTTACCAAAAAAACATCCACCTTTCTTGGGTGCAATATATAAATCTGCCATTGCACTACCTTCATATGGTCCTTCTATGTCTGTATTGATTGGTATTAGTGGGGTGGTGTTTTGGTTGGTATCTATTCCATTCATCTATTTACTCTTTTTCAATTGTCAACTCAATGCTAAAATTTCATGGCTTGAGATAGTTCTCAAAGCTTAACTGTACTATATCCTATTACTTCTTGCAACCAATTACATGCAGCTGCCTTACCACCCCACATAATTTTTAAACTCCCACAGCTTTGGTATGTAAATTAGCGTAAGAGCGGCTTTCAGTAAGAAACGCAGCCCTAATTTGAAGAATGAGATTGTCGATCTGTAGAATTTTTTTTAGAAATGATGCTTTAACGTTACGAGGCTGCATTCCTGTTGAGACCGCCCAGTAAAGAGCAATGGTGAGGATGAGTATCATTCTCTCTATCCTGTCCTCGTGCTTTAAGTGCGTTTTGGTGATGCAAAATCCTCTGGACTTAAAATCAGAAAACATGCATTCAATGCCCCATCTCATACCATAATCAAGCACCTTATGTTTTGAAGGAAGGCAGTCCATAGCAATAATCCATGGCTCTGGGTGATCAGGCTGGTGTAGAATGCCTATGTTCGTCGTAACATCTGTGTTGTTGAATGTAGCATTTTGCAACATTGTCATTTTTATCTTTGCTGCTGCACCAGAGGTGATTTCTCCTCCTTCGTGGCTAAATATCAGATTACCCTTAAGACGCACTCTATATTGCCATTTATGGTTCTTACACCATTTAACTAGTGATGCTGTACCATAAAATCTATCTGCTGCAAGTAAGATCTGAGTTCCCTCTGGTACAAGACTAGCAACCTCATCTAATAACTCTCTTTGAATATCAAATCCTATCTCTCCCTTTGTTTTAACTACCTTCCAAGCTATAGGTATTGCTCTTTCTCCTATTCTTAGAGATACCATAAGACATTCAAACTCATTTGCTATTTTGCTTTGATCCAACATCAGTATTGCAACCTTTCCATTTGATCCAGATCCATCCAAAATCTCTGGTACAAATCCTTGCATTACCTTAAATGGCTCAATCATGCCATTTGCAAGGAACCTACTAATGTAATGTTCTTTAGATGCTTCGTGACACTTTGTTCTTGGCAACACTGCTTGCCATTCAGCAGTATTTGCAGATCTGCATGCAAGTGCACAAGCAGTTAAATCTGCCAATCCTTTGATATGTGGTTTTCTGTATATTAGACTCCCTATACATTAGATCATCTTCTATAGTAGCTGCAACATGTGCTACTCCACCAGTTAGTTGTCTCATATTTACTCTCCTATTGGTTAATCAACGAGAGTGCTTATACAGGATATATGAGTATTTGTAAATTATGTGGGGTGGTAAGTGCAGCTGCTGATATTCTTAAGAAGGGGTAAGTCAAGCATCAAATAAATTAACTTCTACTAACGTAGAGATGAGAACATGTAGAAATTATATGTAGAAGAGTTGCCACCGATAGTAATAAAGAAAGTCTGTATTTGACATGCTGATTATAATTTCTTGCTTAGCAAAAAAAGCGGTGATTGTCGCTAGTAAGATTGCTGTTATTTACTACCTGTAAAGCAACGAAAGGTGAAGTATTAACACCTCACCTTTCGTTAGCGTTGCTACTCTATCTTACTATACCACCACTATTAGCATTACCACGAGAAGGAGTACCCAGAGGCTTTAGAGGGGCACCATCTATACCGTGACCGAACTGTCTCAATTGTTGTTCTGCAAGTCTAGCTGGACCTAATGCTCCAGCTTTCTTCGTTAATTCAACAATTTTTGCAGCTTGTATTGCCGCAGCTTTTTGATCAGCAGCTGCTTTTATTAGACTCTCAGTATCTCTTATGGCTCCGGTTACACCACCTACTATACCTTGTTTCACAAGAAACTCATCCAATCCTAAGTTATTTACCATGACACCACTTCTATTGGTTAGTTGAGGAGTTTTTTTAACGAAATCATGAATTTTTTTACTCAGATCAGCATGATCGCGATAATTATCAATCATCAACAATAGTTCACCAACGTTCTTTCTCTGTACATGATCTCCTGCTTCTACAAGTACCGGGCGTAAATTAAAATGAATCACATCAGCTCTTTTTGCATGTACCTCAAGTAATAATCTAGGATCTACACTCTGAGCTGTTGTTGCAGGAGCAGGGGTTCTTGTAAATCCAGCTGGTAGATCTCCTCGTAGCTCTTTGTCATCAGCAGTTGTAGTTAAGTAGTAAGTATTCACTACATCTTTTAAAGTGTGAGAGCCAGTGGCGCTACTAACAACACCCCAACCGGCACGAATCCATCCACCTAGATTTGCCCCATGTACTTGTCTAGAAGCAGCTTCAGTTACCTCTGTTAAATTAGATCCTGTAAGTGCTTGTTGCAAGACAATCAGCTTTCTCTTCACGTCAGGTGCTATTGGGAATAAAGGATTGGCAGCTAGACCTTCCAACGTAGGCTTCAACTCAGTTGCTAGTGCGTTAATAGTAGCTTTATTTGCAACTAGTCCACCTGTTCCTTGTATTGTTGCGCCTTTTACAGATTGCAAAGTTTTGGCTACTTCAACCACAGTACTACCTGGACAAGCCTTCATAGCTGCCCCTAACTCGTCCATGCGTGCTACTATACGTTTATTTATCTCCGCTGTTACACCAAGTTCAGGATGATGCCTGAAGAATTCAGCTAAATTTACACGATTAAACTTGCCATCTAAAATAATATCTGCATTTTGAGGATCATTTAACATCTCATCAATCAGAATAATATGTTCAGGATTAGCGCTCTTTCCATGATTAGCAATGAATTGAACTAAAGCTACTGCAGAATGTAGTCTTGGTAATAATGCTTCTGGATCTTGCGTTGCTTCTCTTCCAACTCTAAAACTTTCAACGCCTTGCTCACCAGCTACAACTGTAGCACGAGTGTTTGGTAGAGCCCGACCATTTCTAACAGCATCCAAATCTACTTGATATTTCTTTGCTACTCTTTCTTCTTTTTCAGTGCTTACTTTGTCCGCATGTTGAGCGACGACGGTTGACATCTTAGCAGTTTCAGCTGCATTAATCCCCCAAGATTCAGCTACAAGTATCACCGGAGAAGTCTTGCCATTGATGGTTTTCGTTCCCATTTCCTGCTCTACATGAACCAAAGATGCTAGTACACTCGCCTTTAAACTATCAAGGAACTCTAGAGTTATTGGAGTATGATTCGAAGTTTGCAAAGCATCCTTAACGTTTTTTGCAATCTCTGCTCTTACTTTACTTGGGCAATTTTTTGGTACCTCAGACATTGCATAAGCAACAGCTTCTTTTGCGGTTGTAGCTAAGTTACTTAGGCTCAGTACTCCTAAAGCGTCGTTATTAGTTGAAGCGTTGATCACCAGTTTACACACATCTGCCAGCGCTGTTTCTTTACGTGGCAATGGCTTTTCATGAGGCGCAACAGCAACAACATCTGCTAATGATTTTACTATTGAATTGGCGGTTATAACTCCTCTGGTATCGCGATCTCTAAGAACCAACTCTTTCATCCCAGCCTCTAAAGAAGAAACTATATGATCTAATGAAATTCTTTTTCCATCCACTCTAGCTTTTTCTAATTGATTAATGATTTGTTGCTCAAGAGTAGCTCTAACCTTACTATCTAGGCTGATAAGATCATATTGTTTACCACTAATAGTAATTTTTCCGCCTTTAGCAGTTTCATTGAAGTTTTCGATTGCTCTATCAAGAGCAACGGCAGCATCGCGATGCATATTGTAAGTACGATCTGGTTGTTTTCCAGTTAAAGCTACCTCTCTAGCGTGACGCAGGACGGCCTCAAATCCAGCTGGATTTGCACCTATACCACCGGCCCTTCCGGAAAATTTCTTTTTAATAGCTAGCCATGCTTTACTTAACACTACTCCTGGCCATGCTAACCAACCAGTCGATCTGTTTCCTTTTTCATAAAAGTGAGCAAACTTGAAAGTTTTATTAACTTTGACTCTTTCTTCAATTTTATCACATAAAGCTTTCGTAAAAGCTTTCTGATCTACATTAGGATTTGTAACTAAAAATTCAATCAGATGTTTTCTAACATTTGACTGTAAGTCAAATTCAGGATGATTCCTCGTGTTCCTCATTTCATCAATTATTAGAAAGTCAACCGATCTTGCTGCTGTTTCGAAAGCCAAGCTCTTGTCCGCAATAAGTTTTTTAGCCTCAGTTTTAAGTGCTATAGCATTCTGTACACTTACAGCATTTAATGGATCGAAAGCCATAAAACTTTCTATCGCGCTTGTTGCAACAGCTGTAGCAAGTGCGGCAGATTTTAATCCAAATGTTTTAGCCCAACCTTGACTAAAATATGCGCCAAACCAATGGCCATCAAGTTTTTCTAATTTATCAACTCTATCTGCTAGAGATTTTGCAATTGCGGCATCTAACAAGTCCTGACCCACGGGGTCAGAGAATTTGGCTGCCAAGTCTTCAATTGTTATTTTTGCGCCTTTCGCATTTACGGTTGCCTCCACATGATTTTTAAGTAGTTGCGTCATTATTTCTTTACGCAATTGAATCATGAATTTAGGATCAATGCCATAATTTGCTTTGACCGCGACTCGCTTCGAAGAGGTGGTTTCTAAATAAGGATTGTTAGTCATTGGCCTCATAATCCTACCAGCACCTTCGACTCTTGATGCTACAAAGGTTTTTACGCAGTCTTTAACTATTAAATCGCGACCAAAGACATATTGCTTACCTGCATCACTATCTAACTGAGTAGCCAGAGTATTTACTGCGAGAGACTCACCTTCTAGTAGAGATTTAGCCATAGCAGTCACTAGCGGACATTCATCAACCATCTTAATTTTTATGTTTCCACCAACAGAAAAAGCTGTATTCATGTCAGTAACACTAGCCCATTGAAAATCCTGCCATCTTTGAATACGTACATCAGCTTTTCCACGTTTTATAAGTTTGTATCTGGCATTTTCAATCATTTCAGCTAGTTTATTTGTTGCAATAGCTACATCCGCTGTTGTAGTAGCTGTTTTTGGAGTTTGCTCAATGGCCCGTCTAGCAATTTCGTTTGCCATTAAATTAAATCTTTCAGTAGGTCCAGAATACCAATCACCAGCTTGACGTGCTGTATACGATAAGCTGCTTTCTAAACCAGGATCTTTGGTGCTAGAGTTAAAAACTCTTGTTAAATATTCTTCTAGTTTCTTTTTCTCGCCGCCAGTATGATTAGCAGTCCTTATTTCCTTTTGTAATTGACCATATAGCTGACCCATATACTCTTCTCTTCTTCCCTGCATATCTTGGAAATCATAACCACTATCTCTTGTGATTTCATAAAAGCGTTGAGCTAGTCTGGATTGAATAGATGTTCTGCGATCTAGGTAAGACATGTCTCTAGAGTTTTCTTGAGGGCGAAGCCCCAAACGATCTACAAGGCCTTCAAAATCAGCCTGCTCAAAAACTCCTCCATTGCTAACCGCCGCAATAATTCCTTCTTTTACCGCGTCTGATATGTTTCCTGCTCCATCTGATACTTTAATATCTTTATTTGCTGCGCTTTGTAACATTGGGTGTATTTTATTGACCATAATAGTTAACTGATCAAAAGCTACATGATCTTGTAGCATTTCTCTGAGTTTTTGTGAATTAATTGCAGCCATAATATCCTCATTAAATTGTTTAAATGTTTATTCGCAGTTCATGCTATTAATGCATTCTTAAGATAAGATCCTGGCACAAAAAGATTAACAAAGAGTTAAAAAAAAGTTTTTTTCATTCTATTAAATATTTTTTTTATAAACGAGATTTTTTTACTAGAAAAAACTACATTTTATTTGGTAGACAGCGGTTTTCGCTAAAGCTTTCTGCGTCTTGCTAGCTAGCCATAATTATAAGTAAAGCTTGTGTTCTGTATTTTTTTGTACCATGGCATCTATAAAAACTTTCAAAATTTAGTGGCATAGCTTGTAATTAAGAAATATTAATACCAAGAAGAACGACCAAACCTGCGCGATCCAAAATCTCTACAAAACTGATACTTAGAGACTAACGCTTTTAGGATAAATGTTGATAGTCACTAAATTTATATGGTTGCAATTACCATCTAAATCTTTCTTGCTAACCAAAAGTTCATTTTAAGATAAAGATTATGTAAGGGGATTCAGCTCATCGCGGCATCAAGAGCAAGGTAAGTTTCATGAGTAGCACTTATCACAACACGCTACCTGATTGCTTTAGAGCAAATATCTAGTCACAAGATAAAGTTCATCTTGTGCGTGATAAGTCGAGCGTATATCTGGTTATATAAACGATGATAATGAGCGGTATATCAAATTATAGTCAATCAGATAAAAACTCTTCAAAATAGATATTATTTATCTCTTACAATTTTAATTGGGAAAGTTTTTTGTCAGACGTTCAAAAAACAGATTGAATTATTACAGCAGCTTAATTAGTTAGAAAGGCCGGAATTTTTAACGACAAATAATAACTAATCTACTAGAATGCTATTTGATGCTTATGTCGTTCGGCGCTACTGTGATAAGAATGTAATTACTGAGCTTATGTTCGTGCTTGCATAAATCTTTCAACTTATACAACTTCACTGTTCTGTTATCGACAGAGAATTCTACTGGGTAGCTTTGTATTGTATTATGTGACAATAAACTAACCAGTCTATTATTGCAAAAGTTAATAATGTTTTGATCGTTGAATAGTAGTACCATGCCTTGATTAGTGCTAATGAGATATTGAGTTGTATCTGAAATTATATTTGCGGTACCTAGCATGGGTAAGAACTTCTTTATGTTTTGATATAATATGTAAGTTCTGAATATCAAGATCATAAAAGTAGCTGTCAAAGCTAGTAAGGCAGTAAAAAAAATGTATTGCTTATTAGACCCTAAAGCATATACTTCATCAATCCACAACAACAAGACAGCTAAGATAGTAACGATTATCATTGCGCTAATGACAAAGTTACGATGCTTTACTTGTACAAAGCTCTTAATCATATTTCTACTTTATCCTTGCGAATTAAGCCTTTTAACACATCTTCTAATTTGGTTTCTGTAGAGGTTATGTTAGTTACTATCAAGTGAGTTGCTACTATATATTTAATGAGCTCATCTAAATATTTTTTATCAGTATATTTAATAATTAATTTGTTTTCTTTAATTTGTCCTCCTAATCTTTCTAAATACTCCATATCAATTACATGACTTTGGAAACCATCAAATTCTATGGTGAGAATTTTTTCACGGAATAAAACCAACAGATCTTCCTTTTTATCGTTTGCAATAATTGAGCCATGGTTAATTATTGCAATATATTCACAGAGTTTTTCAGCTTCTTCGATATAATGTGTAGTTAAGATAATAGTTGTGCCATCTTGATTTAATTTGAGTACATATTGCCATAGTTGTTCGCGTAATTCTATGTCTACACCAGCTGTTGGCTCATCTAATATTAGTATTTTTGGTTGATGGACAAGAGCTTTGGCAATTAATAAGCGCCTTTTCATTCCTCCAGATAAACTTCGAGATGGTGCATCTGCTTTATCTGTTAAATCTAGAGCATTAATGATTTCATCAGTCTTGCGTCTGTTTTTAGACACGCCAAAATAGCCAGCATAATTATTTAAAGTTTGTCGTACAGTAAAAAAAGGATCACAAACAATTTCTTGCGGTACTATTCCTAAGGAAAGCTTTACTTTTATGGGGTCAATATCCAAATCATATCCGTTCACCATACAACTACCAGAAGTTTTGTTTGTAATTCCAGCGAGAATATTAATTATAGTTGATTTACCAGCTCCATTTGGGCCAAGTAACCCAAAAAATGAGCCTTCTGGAATTTCTAAATCAACATGATTCAGAGCAACCAAGGAGCCGTTGGTTTGATAATTGCGATATTCTTTATATAGCGCTTTAATGCTAATGATATTAACGCTCATAATAAATAATCAAAATTTAGGCTTAAGCAACTAAATGATGTTTCTTGAGTAATTCCAATAATTCTCCAGAAGCATGTATTTCTTTCACAATATCACAGCCACCAATAAATTCTTCTTTAATATACAATTGAGGGATTGTAGGCCAGTCACTGTATGTTTTGATACCTTCTCTTAAATTATTATCAAGCAAGACATCGCATTCTTTATATTTCACACCAAGATCGTTTAAAATGGAACAAACAACAGCTGAAAAATTGCATCTTGGCATAAGTGTATTGCCTTTCATAAATAAAACTATATCATTATTTTTCAGGTCTTGTGTGATTTGATTAAAGATTTGGTCATGCATTATTTATTACTCCTTTATTATTCTATTGGTACAGTTTTAATAACTAAAGCGTGTAAATCTTCTCCTAAACAACCCCTTAGTGCTTCGTTTACCATGCGATGTTGTGCAATTTTAGTTTTACCATTAAATTTAGCTGACTTTATTAATACCTCGTAATGGTTGCCATCGCCTGCTAAATCTTTTAATAAAATTTCAGATTTAGAGAAAAACTTACTTAAAAGATACTCTAGTTCATTAGTTGCAATGGGCATGGTATCTATTTTTATCTCTCTGAATATTTACAAATAGTTTAAATCAATCTAATCTTCATTTGATAAAACTATACATTATTTAAAAATGAATCTCAATATCTTTAAAAATACAAATCTATCTATTGGCTTATTAGGGGGGTCATTTAATCCTCCGCACGAAGGGCATGTATTTATTAGTAACCAAATAATACAAAAGTTCGGTTTGGACTTTGTGTGGTGGTTGGTCACTCCATGCAACCCTTTAAAATCGTTATCTAGCATTTCCTCCTTTGAACAGAGAATGAAAGATTGCCAAGTAATAACTAAAAGCCATCACAGAATCATTGTCACAGATATAGAGAAGAGAATAAATAGCAACAGAACATTTAATTCAGTTAGCTATATAATTAAGCATTTCCATCGTAATCATTTTATTTATATATTAGGTGCAGATAATCTGGTGCGATTCCATCATTGGTATCGTTGGCAAGATATTTGGTTAAACATCAAAATAGCTATTTACAATAGAAATAATTACCAATATAAATCATCTCATTCAAAAGTTGCAACAAGGTTTGACGGGTATAAAATTAGTCGCTATAGCAAATTTAAGGAAAAAGATACGCCATGTTGGTGTGTGATTAATGATAAACTCATCAACATCTCATCAACGCAAATCAGGCAAAAACTCATACTATGACAAAAAAATCTAAGAATCCATTGCTCGCAATTGTGGAAGGCCGGTTGTACGACAGCAAGGCAGAAGATATTACAAAACTTGATCTTGCTGGTATCGATTCAATTTGTGAATATATGTATATTGTATCTGGAAATTCAAATCGACATGTTAAATCAATTGCTCATCACTTAGTGAGAGCTCTAAAAAATACAGATATTGATAATATTGCAGTCGAAGGCACTGAAAATTGCCAGTGGGTCTTGATTGATATTGGTGATATCATTATTCATATTTTTCAACCTGAAGCTAGGCTACATTACAGACTAGAAGAAATCTGGAAAAAGAAAAAATCATAATGCATGTCTTAATATCAGCCATTGGCAAAATTCATAACCAAGATCCAGAACAACAAATCATAAGTGAATATCGTAAACGATTTAGCTGGAAGTTGCAGATATCAGAATTAGTTGATAAAAAATCTTTAGATGGCATTACTCGCCAACAACAAGAATCTAGATTGATTTTGCAAACTGTGCCTAAAAATTATTTTCTAATAGCTCTTGATGAAAATGGTCAAAATCTAAACTCTGAAGAATTTGCTAAGTATTTGAGTAGTTTGCAAGTATTAGGTAAATCTTGCCTTGCCTTTACTATTGGAGGTGCATATGGTCACAGTAAAGAGCTACTTATTAAAGCTGATTATAAACTAGCTTTAGGCAAAATGACAATGTCCCATAAATTGGTTAGAGTGGTATTGGTTGAGCAGTTGTATAGAGCACATTCTATTATTTCTGGGCATCCATATCATCACAAATGAGGATTATGTGATTTTTTTTATTATCGCTCTTGCAATGAAAAAGAATGATACCTATATCATACTTAACAATAAAAGAAACAATTTAATTACGGAGTTTGAAGATGAGTAAAGTGATAGGGATAGACTTAGGCACAACAAATTCTTGTGTAGCCATTATGGATGGTAAAAATCCACGTGTTATTGAGAACTCCGAGGGTAAAAGAACTACTCCATCAATGGTAGCTTTTACAGACTCTGGCGAAATGTTGGTTGGTGAAGCTGCAAAAAGGCAGGCCGTGACTAACCCTAAAAATACACTTTTTGCTATTAAAAGGTTGATTGGTAGAGTTTATGACGATCCTACCACGCAGAAAGATAAGAAGTTAGTACCTTATAATATTATCAAACATTCTAATGGCGATGCTTGGGTCGATATAAAAGGTAAAAAATACTCTCCGAGTCAGATAAGCGCGTTTATTTTGCAAAAAATGAAAGAGACAGCAGAGAGTTTTCTTGGCGAAACTGTTACTAAAGCAGTCATTACTGTGCCTGCTTACTTTAATGACTCACAAAGACAGGCAACTAAAGATGCAGGAAAAATTGCAGGTCTTGAGGTGTTGCGTATCATTAATGAACCAACAGCTGCAGCTTTGTCCTACGGTCTTGATAAATCCACAACTAAAACCATAGCAGTGTATGATCTTGGTGGTGGTACATTTGACGTTTCCATTCTCGAGATTGGTGATGGAGTCTTTGAAGTAAAGTCAACTAATGGCGACACCTTCTTAGGTGGTGAGGATTTTGACTTTAGATTAATTGAGTATATCATTGCTGAATTTAAAAAAGATGCAGGTATTGATCTTTCTAAAGACCCATTGTCTTTACAGCGCTTAAAAGAAGCTGCCGAAAAAGCAAAAATTGAATTATCAAGTGCAATTGAAACAGAGATTAACCTACCATATATTACGGCCAATGCTTCTGGTCCTAAACATTTAAATTTAAAAATAACCAGAGCTAAATTTGAGAGTCTGGTAGAAGATTTAATTAATAAGACTATCGAACCTTGTAAGAAGGCTCTTAAAGATGCTAATCTTAAAGTTAACGAGATAGATGAGGTAGTTTTAGTTGGTGGCATGACTAGGGTACCAAAAATTATTCAGCAAGTAAAAGATTTCTTTGGTCGTGAACCGCATCGAGGCGTTAATCCAGACGAAGTTGTGGCGTTGGGTGCTGCTATCCAAGGTGGGGTATTACAAGGTGATATTAAAGATGTATTGTTACTTGATGTCGCTCCATTATCAATAGGTATTGAAACTTTGGGTGGTGTATTTACTAGATTAATTGATCGCAACACTACAATTCCCACTAAGAAAAGCCAAATCTTTTCTACTGCTGATGACAATCAAACAGCAGTGACTATTAGAGTTTTTCAAGGAGAAAGAGACATGGCTGTTGATAATAAATTATTAGGTCAGTTTAATCTAGAAAATATACCATCTGCACCAAGAGGCATACCACAAATAGAAGTTGCTTTTGATGTTGATGCTAATGGAATTTTAAATGTTTCTGCTAAAGATAAAGCTAGTGGCAAAGAACAAAAAATTACAATTCAAGCTTCTGGTGGCTTGTCAAAAGACGATATTGAAAAAATGGTAAAAGATGCAGAAGCAAATGTGGATACGGACAAGCAACGTAAAGAATTGGCCGAAGCACGTAATCATGCAGAAGGCCTAGTTCACTCAACTGAAAAAAGCCTCAGTGAACATGGTACGCAGATTGAAGATAGCACAAAACAGGCTATTACAGCTGATATTACTGCTTTGAAAGATGCTTTGAAAGAAGAAAACAAAGAAGAAATAGAAGTAAAAACGCAGAATTTGATGAAATCAGCAATGAAAATTGGCGAATTTATGAATAAAACAGAACAAGAAGCAGCAAAAACCGGCAATGCCGAAGCTTATGCTCCAGATGATAAATTAGTTGATGCTGAATATAAAGAAGTTAAAGAAGACGACGTAAAATAACAGGCGTGATTTTATTATAGATATCAAGGAATCTACTAAAAAAACTTTTTAGTAGATTCCTTGTCTTATTTGAAGTGATTATTTATGAGTAAAAGGGATTATTACGAAATTTTAGGAGCTAATAAAAGCGACAGTGCAGATGAGCTAAAAAAAGCCTATCGTAAATTAGCCATGAAATATCATCCTGATCGCAATCCTAAAGATCAGAATGCTGCAAAGACATTTCAGGAAATCAATACCGCTTATGATGTACTGAAAGATCCACAAAAGAAAGCAGCTTATGATCGTTTTGGCCATAGCGCCTTTGAACAAGGATCTGGTTTTAAGCCTGGTGGAAGTGGACAGTCAGGAGGAGGGTTCGAAGGCTTTGAATCTGCTGGTAATTTTTCTGACATCTTTAATGATTTTTTTGGAGATTTTAGTCAGACTAGAGGTCAGAGAGGACATTCATCAGTACGTGGTGCAGATCTGCGTTATAATATGCAAATTAGTCTAGAAGAAGCGTTCAATGGAAAAAATGAAAAAATTAATTTTACTGCTGTAGCAAAATGTGATGTTTGTAACGGTTCTGGTAGTTCCGATGCTGCAGTCACTACTTGCTTAACTTGCAACGGAATTGGTAGAGTCCGTGCACAGCAAGGATTTTTTACAGTTGAACGAACTTGTCATACTTGTGCTGGAGCAGGTAAGATCATTAAAAATCCATGCAAAAAATGTCATGGCAAGGGCAAGATGCGCAAGGAACGTACGCTTGCTGTGCAGATACCAGCTGGAGTTGAAGATGGTACGAGAATCAGATTACATGGAGAAGGAGAGCCTGGTAGTACTGAAGGAGCATCTGGAGATTTGTATATTTTTCTTGCAATTAAGGCTCATTCTTTATTTAGCAGAGAGAGTAGCGAGTTGCATTGTGCTGTACCAGTAAAAATGGTTACTGCTACTTTGGGAGGAGAGGTTGAGGTACCATCAATTGATGGTATCAAAGTAAAATTAACTATTCCAGCAGGAACACAGTCTGGAGATAAATTTAGATTAAAAAACAAAGGTATGTCCAAAATGAAGTCTACTTCACGAGGAGATTTGTACGTACATGCTCAAGTTGAAACTCCTGTTAAGCTTTCTAGGAAGCAAATTGATTTATTAAGTCAATTTGACGAATTATCCGAAGATAATTCCAACCCAAATTCAGAAGGGTTTTTTAAAAAAGTTAAAGATCTTTTTGGATAAAATACTTAATTTAAAAAAAGCTAGTTTTTAGGGATGCACTTCTTTTGTATAGTATTAATCTCTTTTTTTATTAGTTCTAAACGCAAATTTTAATCGCCTATTCATTGGCGTTGCCTAATTTATGTAACATAACATTGTGTCCATAACGTTTTTCTAACAACGTTATAAAGCAAATAACCAGTGAGTGAGTACACTTTTCTCTACAAAATTTGATATAACTCATCTTACAGCTAGACACTTAGTTTTCTGGAAGAGTAAGTTTTAGAGTCTGGAAAATGGTTTTGATACAGAAGAATGAACATTTTTTACTCTTAACTTTATCTTAACTATTGTAATCTATAATTTTTTATAAGTTTTAATACTAAAAATAAAAAGATGAAATTATGAAAACAATTAATAACACTCAAATAACAGCAGTATACAATCAAATGATTCAATCTATAAATTTTACTATGGATCAAATGAAAAACGAATGGAATGTATTTCAACGTGATGTAGTCACTAGTGTCTTATTGGCAAAAGATAGAGAGCGCAAGCTTGGAGAGAAGTCTAGGGAACTAGCAACTCAATACAGTGGAGCAACTGCAGAGTTGTTTTACGATACTATAGAGAAAGTAGCACAACAACAAGACCCTGGTTTTGCAATCACATCTTTGAGCAATGAGCAGCAAAAGAATCTTAGCAAAATATTTATTGATACGCTAAAAAAATGGGGGAATTACGTAGCATCTCATCGAACTGAAGACAACCCTTTTCCCAGTTTGGAAGTTCAAGCTGGCAAGAAAATGTCAATTATTCAAGAAATGTTTAGCAAAATAGCTAAGTTTTTTCGTTCTATTGTTGGTAAAGAAAAAGCAGCTGATTTATTTGAAGATGCAGTAAAATTTGTAGTTAAAGTGCGCGCTAAAAATATCGTGCAAGTAGCAATAGAAGGAGGAATAGGAAGTGCATCACCACTTTCTCCTACAAGAAATCGTGATATAGCGCGGTAAGCTACAATATATTCAAACTAAGTTCGTTACACTATAGTGTCTCAGTTACACTGACTATGTGTTAATGATAATGTGTATGGTTATATACTGTTTTTATTAAAGGCGATAATAAAAAGCCATTCTAATAAAAAAAGACTGTTATCATTGGAATTTTTGCTAATCGCGGTGCGACGAAGTTAAGAAAAATATCATAATGCTATGCAAACAGTATAAATGGTTCTCATTGAAAATAAAAAAATGATATATAATTTTACTATCAATAGCTATAACCAAGCTTGCAAAAAATTTATTATATGCATAATCTCAAGTATTAGTGCATCGTATTAATAATCAATATTTAACTAGATGAATGAGAATCTAATAATTCCTAATCATATTGCAATCGTGATGGATGGTAATGGAAGGTGGGCCAGAACAAGGAATTTGTCAAAAATAGCAGGGCATAAAATTGGCATAGATGTTGCGCGTGATATTGTTACAACTTGTGGCAAGTTAGGAGTAAAATACTTAACTTTATATGCTTTTTCTTCTGAAAACTGGCACAGACCTCACGAGGAAGTGCATAACTTAATGACTCTTTTGCGCTATTATTTAAAAAATGAGGCAAACTCACTGCACTCTAATAATGTTAGAGTTAAAGTGATAGGTAATCTTAGAAAATTAGATGAAGATCTGCAACAATATATTATACATTTAATGGAATTAACCCAAGATAATCGAGGTATGTGTTTGATTATAGCATTGAGCTATGGTAGTAGAGAAGAAATTGTGGAAGCTGCTAAAAATTTGGCACAGGATTATAAAGATGGGATAATAGCTATAGAAAATCTTGATTCTCAACTGTTTGCAAGTTACTTATATACCAAGGATGTCCCAGATCCAGATTTATTAATCAGAACAAGTGGCGAGCTTAGAATGAGTAATTTTCTAATATGGCAAATGGCATATACTGAATTCTATTTTATACCAATTTTATGGCCAGATTTTACTAAGAAAGATCTCTTCTCTGCGATAAAAGAATTTAATAAAAGAGAAAGACGTTATGGGCAATAATAATAGTAACAAGTTTTTTAATTATAATTTTTTTCTGAGAACTGTTTCTGCCGTTTTACTAGCGCCGGTAGTATTATTTATTATTTATATTGGCGGATTTCTATTTTACATGATGGTATGTATAGTTGCTGTATTAATGGCATTTGAATGGAATCATATGTTCAATTCTTCTAAAATAATAAAACACAATTTTATATGGAGAGTAATAGCTGTAATTTACACCGCTATTCCTTGTACATCTTTGATTTGGATCATGACGCAAAACCATGGTAGCAGAATAGTCGGTTGGTTAATTATGACTGTGTGGATCACGGATATTATGGCGTATTTCGTAGGTAGAAGTATTGGTGGGCCAAAATTATTACCTAAAATTAGCCCCAATAAAACATGGTCAGGTTTAATTGGTGGTTGTTTTTCAGCTGCGATGTTTGGGTATGCTGCTGGCTTGTATATTGGCAGTCATCATCCAAAAATATTAATGTTTATAACTATGACTTTAGCCATATATGCGCAAATTGGAGACTTGATCGAGTCGTGGATAAAAAGAATATTTGAGATTAAAGATAGTGGCAATATCATACCAGGACACGGCGGAATCCTAGATAGAGTAGACGGTATCATTCTTACCGCACCTAAAGTAGCAATCATTCTTTCTTTCGATTATTGGCAATTATTTTAAGTGATAAAAAAAATCTCAATTTTTGGTTCGACCGGTTCTATTGGTACTAATACAATCGATATTATTTTAAAATCTCCTTCCGGAACTTTTCAAGTATTAGCACTTACTGCTAATAATAATTACGAATTACTTGCTTATCAGGCTAAGGCTACAAATGCTAAAATGGTAGTAATTTATAATGAATCATGTTACAATCAACTTAAAGCATTATTGTATGATACAAATATCACAGTAGCTTCTGGGATGAGTGGAATGCTAGAGGCTTGCAATCTAGGTAATGATTTGGTTGTTGCTGGTATTGTTGGCTCAGCAGGTCTTGTTACGACATATAATTCAATAATTAATGGGGCAAATATTGCTTTAGCAAATAAAGAAAGCTTGGTCTGCGCTGGTGATATTATGATTGATGCAGCAAGAATGTATAAAGTGAAACTAATTCCTACAGACTCAGAGCATAGCGCTATTTTTCAGGTACTAAGACCACATCACCAAGATTCAATTGAAAAAATTACTTTAACCGCATCTGGAGGGCCATTCCGCACTTTCACTAAAGCGCAATTGAACAATGTAACAGTAACGCAAGCAATCAATCATCCTAAGTGGAACATGGGGCCAAAAATCTCAACAGATTGCGCAACTATGGTAAACAAAGGACTAGAAATCATAGAAGCTCATTATTTATTTAATATACTAGCAGATAAAATTGAAGTTTTGATTCATCCTCAGTCAATCATTCATAGCTTATTGACTTATAAGGATGGGTCTAGTTTAGCGCAGCTTGGCAATGCTGATATGCGCATACCAATCTCTTATGCTTTGTTTTGGCCTCAACGTAGCAAAACAGCTATTGCTCCATATCTTGATTTGGTTCAAGTTGGACCTTTGGAATTTGAGTTGCCTAATCACCAATTATTTCCTGCGCTCAATATTTGTCGGCAAGCACTTAAAGCTGGTAATGCTCATACCATTATGTTAAATGCTAGCAATGAAGTCGCGATAGACAATTTTCTAAAAAACAAGATTATGTTTATTGATATTGTAACAATTATCGAAAAAATGCTCACACATGTTAAAAGCTTTAATATCTCAAGTATTGAGCAAGTGATTAGTTATGACCAGGAATGCCGTATTAAAACCCAAGAATTGATTAATGTCTTGTAATATTACTTTGACTGATAAGAAAAATCATTATAATCTGCGCATATAACATTTTAAAAAATTTGGTTATGATAGCTTTGGTCATTAGCACTTTACACTATTTCATTTCATTTGTTTTAGTTCTTTCGGTGATTGTATTTGTCCATGAGTTCGGTCATTATTTTATAGCAAGAATTTCCGGGGTACAGGCAACAGATTTTTCAATTGGTTTCGGCAGGACTATATTTTCTAGAAAAGATAAAAATGGCACTATATGGAGAATTTGTGCAATACCCATGGGGGGGTATGTAAAATTTCTGGGTGATTTAGATAAGTCAAGTTCAATAACTAAAACTGACAAAATTTTACCTCAAGATCAAGCGCGAATGTTTTGCAATAAATCACTACCAATAAAAGCCGCAATAGTTGTTGCTGGTCCGATTGCCAACTTTATTTTTAGCATCATCATACTTACTGCTATGTTATATATAGGCGGCATTAATTATTTGCCAACTGTCATTAATAAAATTCAGATCAATAGTCCAGCACAAATGGCAGGATTATTATCTGGAGATAAAATCTTGGCAATTAATAATTCGAAAGTAGAGGATTTTTTCCAGATTGATCGTATTGTTAGTATGAATCCTAACGTACAATTAAGTTTCTTAATTGAAAGAAATAACCAGAAAATTACTGCTGCAATTACACCGCAACCAGTTACCACACAAAGCATGACTAACAACGAGATTATAATTGGTAGAATAGGGATTCAAAGTGCTATTCCTGAACATAAAAAGCTCAGTTTAATAGAGTCAACTTCACGCGCACTCAGAGAGACTATTAATATCTGTGATTTAACTTTAAAAGCTATAGGACAGATGTTTACAGGTCATAGATCTTATAAAGAAATAGAAGGACCAATAGGTATAGCTAAGCTTGCTGGAGAATCAACAAAACGAGGTATTGAATTTACATTATGGTTAGTAGCTTTGCTTTCAATTAATCTTGGTTTAATAAATTTACTGCCAATCCCAATGTTAGACGGTGGACATTTACTTTTTTATGCAATAGAAATAATTGTTGGTAAAAAAATGTTGCTTCATATACATAAATTTGCTTCAGCAATAGGTTTTGTTATGATAGTTGGCTTATCTATACTTGCAATTGCAAATGACTTGATCAATATGAAATTATTTTAATGTAAGGAATTATGAAATTAAAATCAGCGATACTAGTAATTATATTTATGTTTTTTTCTATTTTGGGATTAGCTGAAGAATTGCAGCAAGTTGTACAATCTTTACCACAAGAAACAAGACTTTCAGGCGTAGCTCCTGCGCAAACAATACAACAATCTTCAGAGATCGCTCAAGACAATATTTCTATTATAGAACCAGTTGAACAGGTAACTCATGAGAATGCTGTTGCTTCTTTTAAAATAAACAAAATAACTATTGCTGGCAATGATCGAACCGAAGATTCAACAATTTTGTCATATATATCTTTGCATGCTGGTGGTCATTATACTCAAGCTAGATCGGAAGAATCTCTGCGTTCATTATACGCTACTGGTCTATTTTCTCAAGTAAATATTCTTTATAAGAATTCAAATATTATAATTCAAGTTATCGAAAATCCAGTCATCAGCAAAATTGTGTTTGAAGGCAATGATGCAATTAAGTCTGATACATTGTTATCAGAAATTTCATTAAAACCAAGAATGGTCTTATCAAAGACAAAAATTCAGAGCGATACGAACCGTATTGTAGAGATTTATAGTAAAACAGGAAGATTTAATGTTGTGGTCAAACCACAAATTATAGAAATGGATCAAAACAGGGTTAATTTAATATTTGAGATTAAAGAAGGTAAAAAGGCCAAGATAAGTAAAATTCTTTTTATAGGAAATAAGCATTTTTCTAATTCTAAATTACAGTCTGTAATGATGTCCAAAGAGTATAAATTTTATAGTTTCTTTGCTAAAACAGATCATTATGACTCTGATTTAGTTGAATATGACAAACTTCTTTTAACCAGGTTTTATAACTCACAAGGATATGCTCATTTCAAGATTATATCATCTACAGCTGATATTGTGCCTGTACGCAATACTTTTTATTTAACTTTCTCTGTTGAAGAAGGTGAGAAATATAAATTTGGTAGTATGGATGTAGAGAGCAAAATTCCACAAGTAGACATTGATTCATTGAGAAAAGCTATACAAACCAAACAAAACGAGATATTTGACTCAAGCTTAATTGAGAGCACTACAGAAGCAATGATCAAAATACTTTCTAATCATGGCTATCCTTTTGTAAGTATTGATCCAGTTTACAGTGTTGATGATGTTAACAAAACCATTGCTATTAACTATGTTGTTGGCCAGGCAAGGCAAGTGTATATTGGTAAAATTAATATTAAAGGCAACTTAAAAACTTATGATGAAGTTATAAGAAGAGAATTTAAAATAGCAGAAGGTGATCCGTATAATGAGTTTTTAATTAATCGTTCAGAGCAGCAAATTAATAATCTTAATTTTTTTGAAAAAGTTTCTGTCAAGACTGAGCGTACAAATCGGCCAGACGTTATAAATATAGACGTAGATGTTACTGAAAAATCCACTGCCTCATTAAAATTCTCAGTAGGTTACTCTACTACCGATGGTGTATTTGGCATGATCGGATTAACCGAGAAGAATTTTGCTGGTACAGGACAAGAAGTTTCGGCTGGTATTACCAAGTCAGCTACTACACTTGGAGCAAATGTGGGTTTTGTCGAACCATACTTTATGGATCAGAATCTAAGCGCTGGTTTTAGTTTATTTGCTAATAAGGTGAACAACAAAAAGTCAAACTGGGGAGCTCATACTAATACTCTTGCATACGATACTGCTTCGGTTGGAGGAACAGTTAATTTTGGTTACAACATTGCCGATTATCTATCTCATGAGTTTGGGTACACCTTAGAACGAGACAAAATATCAGGAGTACAAAGTAATGCTCCTCCATACATACAAGAACAAGTCGGAGAAAATTATGCATCTATATTAAATCAAGGTTTGATATACGATAGAACTGATAATCAAATCATTCCTAGAAAAGGTTATATTTTGAAACTCAATCAAAACTTAGCTGGACTAGGAGGCGATTCAAAATATATAAAACATGTTTTTGCTGCAAGTTACTATCAACCAGTTATTAAGGATAAAGTTATTGTAAAAGTAGCCGGTTCTACTGGATCAATTAATAGCTTTGGTAGAGCAGTGAGAATTAATGAAAATTTTTATCTTGGAGATTCAGGCTTTAGAGGATTTGAATACGGTGGTATTGGTCCACGTGATAAAAAAACACGCGATGCTTTGGGTGGTACCTTATTTTACAAAGGCACAGCTGAGATCACATTTCCGCTTGGTTTACCTGAAGAATTTGATGTTTCTGGTGCAGTATTTAGTGATGTAGGTAGTGTATGGAATGTTGACAGGCCAAAAAACTCTACTTATTCAAAGGATCAATATTACGATTCTAAATCTTTAAGAGTGACCGGCGGTGTAGGTTTTTTATGGATTACAAAAATGGGACCATTAAGGATTGATTTTGCTAAAGCAATTAAGAAACAAAGTTATGACCAAACGCAATTAGTACATTTTTCTTTCTCAACTAATTTTTAAGGTTAGCGCATGAAGAAAGTTTTTTTCTTTATAGTCGTAATTTTCTTTCTTCGGCCGATTGTCACTTTTGCTAAGGATATCAATATTGCTATTGTCGATATTGACGAAGTTATAAGTAATTCTTTGGTGTATAAAGACTTACAAATAACATTGAATAATCAGAATTTGAAATATCAAGAAGAACTAAAAAGTCATGAAACTAAGATTGTGACTCTTGATAAAGAAGTTAGTTTAAATCCTAATAACTTAGATAACGACCAAATTGCTAAACTCAAAAAAGAATTAGGTCAATATGAAATCGAAGCACAAAAAATGGCCCAGAAAAAAAGGATCAGCTTAGATAATGCGTTTTCAAAAGCAATGGAGTATATTAAAACTGAATTACTTAACATCATGTCAAATGTTGCAAAAGAAAAAAATCTACAATTACTTTTACCAAAATCTCAAATTTTATATAATTCCGATAATGTTGAAATTACTAATGTAATTTTACAGTTATTAAATAAAAATCTATATCATATAAACGTAAAATTTGAATAATATATAGAGAATATGCATAAGAACTTCTTGACTAATAAAGGCCCATTTTCTTTAGCTGATTTGGCAGGTTCTATTAAAGCGGCTATATATCAAAATTGCTTAAAATTAGATAACATTGCGCCTTTAATTATGGTACATGATATTAACTCTCTAAAAGAATCTACCAGCCAAGATCTTACCTTTTTTTCAAATTCAAAATATCTAGGGCAATATCACAAGACCAAAGCTCTTGCTTGCATTACCTCGGAAAGATTTTTAAGTCAAGCCCCAGAAAACCTTTTTGTTTTGGTGAGTAACAATCCTTATGCTGATTATGCAAGGATCACCTCGTTGTTTTATCTGTCAAAATCTTTTCAACCAGGTATTTCCAATGATGCTTTTATCAATCCTACGGCTACTATAGGCAAAAACTGTGAGATTGGACATAATGTTACGATAGGAGCAAATGTAAAAATAGGTAACAATACTAAGATTTATCCAGGTGTGTATATAGACGATCAAGTTACAATAGGAAATAAATGTATAATTCATCATTCAGTTACTATTAGTAACTCTATTATTGGGGAACATGTATTGATTCATCCAGGGGCTAAGATTGGTCAAGATGGCTTTGGTTATGCATTTGAAAATTATCAGCATATTAAAGTGCCACAAATAGGCGGAGTGATTATTGGTAATCATGTAGAAATTGGAGCAAATTGCACTATTGATCGTGGCGCAATTGGCAATACAATAATAGAAGACATGTGTAAGATTGATAATCTAGTACAGATTGGGCATAATGTTAAATTATGTAAGGGCTGTATTATAGTTTCACAAGTAGGGATATCTGGTAGCACCACATTAGGAGAATTTACAATTGTTGGCGGTCAAGCTGGGCTGGCTGGACATTTAGCTATTGGCAATGGCGTACAAATTGCTGCTCAGTCTGGGGTTATCAAAGACATAGAAGACAAGCAAACAGTAGGTGGTTATCCTGCGCTACCTATTAGACAGTGGCATAGACAGACTGTACTCTTAAAAACACTTATCAAGGATCATAAATGATTAATATTGAACAAATAATGGCTAAAATACCGCATCGTTATCCATTTTTATTAATTGATAAGGTAGTGGATGTGGTATTAGATAAATCAGCTGTAGGAATAAAAAACGTTACTATAAACGAGCCACATTTTGCTGGGCATTTTCCAAATAAACCTGTAATGCCCGGCGTATTAATTATAGAAGCTATGGCACAAACTTCAGCTGTGCTTGTGTGTGAAACGCTAAATGGTCAAACAGATAATAAATTGGTTTATTTTATATCAATTGAAGAAGCAAAATTTCGTAAAGTTGTTAGCCCAGGTGACCAATTATTTTTACATGTAACTAAAGAAAGAAATAGGGCTAACGTATGGAAATTTAAAGCTGAAGCAAAGGTTAATAATTCTATAGTCGCTGAAGCGATCTTTTCTGCAATGATAGTAGATAAATGATACTAATTCATCCAACAGCGATTATAGAACCAAGTGTTAAGCTTGGCAAAAACGTTGAAATAGGTCCATACTGCACTTTAACTGGCAATGTAGTACTTGCTGATAATGTAGCGCTTAAATCTCATGTCGTTGTTACTGGTAATACCGTGGTCGGCAATAATACGATTATTTATCCTTTTGCTTCTATAGGCCATGCACCACAGGATTTGAAGTATCAAGGTGAAGACTCCACACTGGTTATTGGCAATAATAATATTATTCGAGAACACGTAACTATCAATCCCGGGACATCGGGCGGCGGGTTAAGAACAAGCATCGGCAATAATTGTTTATTTATGGTGTCTTCTCATGTGGCGCATGATTGTGTTATCGGCAATAATGTAATTCTTGCTAATAACGTTACTCTTGGAGGTCATGTTACCATTCATGATAATGCAATTATAGGGGGCATGTCTGCGGTTCATCAATTTGTAAGAATAGGAGAACATGTCATGATAGGAGGTATGTCAGGTATAGAGCACGACGTAATGCCATTTGCTTTGGTCAAAGGCGAACGTGCTAGTATAGTTGGCATTAACATGATTGGTTTGAAAAGGCGGGGATTTGAAAAAAATGAAATCAATGCCTTACGTGATGCATATGATATATTATTTTACAGTAATACTAAGCATTTTTTCGAATTAATAAAAGAAATACATAATAAGTATGTTAGTAATCCTGCAATTCAAAAATTAGTTGAATTTTTGATGGATAAAAGCTCGCGTGGTATTTGTAAACCTAAGACTAATAATGACAGTGAGTAATTTTCTTAAGGAAAAAAAAATCGCAATTGTTGCTGGTGGTGGTAAGTTGCCACAATTAATCATTGATGCATTAGAAATGCAACAAATACCACATATTATTCTGTCTTTACCAGGCAATGTTGATGATAAAATTTTACAGAATAATAAATATATTCAAATTTTTCCAGGGTTGGTCAAGCCAGTTTTGGCAATATTAAAAAAAGAACACGTTACTGCCGTTGTTTTTGCTGGACATATCAAGCGTCCTAGTTTTTTTTCTTTAAAAGTTGATAGTATTGGTGCTAAGCTATTAGCGAGAATTATGGCTTGTAAAATACACGGTGATAATACGGTTCTTTCCATAATTGCAGAATTTTTAGAAGAACAAGGTTTCAAAGTTATATCACCAAATTCAATCATACCATCCTTGCTTGCGCCAGTAGGAAATCTTGGAACAGCTCAACCAGATGAGAACGATGTTATTGATATTTCTATAGGGCAGACAATACTAGGCTTGCTCGGGCACATGGATATCGGTCAAGCTGTAATTGTTGAAAATGGTTATGTGCTTGGCATCGAAGCTGCAGAAGGTACTGACAGTCTAATTTCTAGAAGTGCCAGTTTAAAAAGAGAGCAAGTAAGAAAAGGCGTGCTAGTTAAGATGAAAAAAAATAATCAGGATAAACGGCTTGATCTACCAGTGATTGGTTTAACAACAATAGAAAATGTTTATAGAGCAAATTTGCGTGGTATTGCAATAAGCGCGCAAAGAAGCATTATTATTAACTTTGAAGAAGTGATTCGCTTGGTAAATAAATACAATATCTTTATTATCGGAATTGATTAGGCAAACATATGAACACGTTAGTTAAGATATTTACAGATTTTGTACCACTACTAGCTTTCTTCTTATCATATAAATTATATGGCATGATCACAGCTACTACGGTATTATTGATCACTAGTGTAGTAGGGGTGATTGTGCATTATATTCACCATAAAAAACTACCTACTGTACTTATTATTTCCACTGTCATTGTAGTAATACTTGGATCTTTTGCAATATTTAGTGGAGATTCACGTTTTGTAAAAATTAAGCCAACAGTAGTTAGTTTAATTTTTGCTTTAATTTTATTTTATGGTACGTACGTCAAAAAAGGTTATATGAAACCTCTTTTGAGTGCTTCAATTTCGTTGTCTGAGAAGGATTGGATTGTATTATCTAAACGTTTTGCACTATTTTTTCTGTGCATTGCCATTCTTAATGAATTGATTTGGCGAAATCTAGCAGAAAATATCTGGGTTAATTTTAAGGTATTCGGTATTTTGTGTATGACAATAGTTTTTATAGTATCGCAAATTTCATTTTTATATAAGAATCAATTAAAATAACACATATAAATAATATGTATCTAAAATGTATATATAATATGTTGTAGTTGAAAAAAAACATCTCACAAGCAAAAAAGCTGTTTACTATTTTTATACTAGCAACTATTATTAAAAAATTAATTTATAGCCAAGGAGAGAAGATGGAGTGTAAGTATAGAGGGTGTGTATATAGCTTTTGTGCAAAAACTACTGAATTTTTGGATAAAATTAAGCCAGTAGTTAATTTTATTGTTAGGTTATATTTAGCAAGTACATTCTTGTTTTTAGGTCTTGATAAAATACAAAACTGGGATACTACTTTATTTTTATTTCAAAATGACTATCAGATTCCACTCGTCTCTCATTCAATTGCTACAGTGCTTGCAATTGCTATTCAAATAGCCTGTCCTGTTATGCTGGTTTTAGGGTATGGTACTAGATTTGCTGCTTTAATTTTATTCGTCACCACTTTGATGAGTAACTTCTTCTACCAACAGTACGTAGAGTATAATTACTGGATGTTAGTTCTTGCAATGTTAATGTGTTACGGAGCTGATAAATTTTCTTTAGATTGTTACATGTTAGGTAAATTGAAGGCTAAAAAAATCAAATAACTAGTCAATTTATATAATTATCAACTACCGATAATGTTTGCTTACGGGCATCATAATGGCTCTCAAATTGAATAGAGATGGATTCAGGCGCCTGATTTTTGAACCAAGTCACTTGGCGTTTCGCGTATTGCCTTGTCTGAATTTGTGACAACTCTATACTTTTCTCTTTTGAAATTTCGTTGCTTAGATACTTACAAAGATAATTGTAGCCAAGTGCTCTAGCTAATATAGATGTTGAAGATCCAGTTTTTATACGAAAATTTAAAACTTCTTCTAGCACATTAGCCTTTATCATTTCAGTAAAACGCTGATTACATGAGTCGTATAATAACTTTCTTGTCGGTTGGATAGTAATATGTAAGAAATCGAAATTGGCGGTTTGTTTTTTATTATTATAAAATGTTAAGATTGGTTTTCCAGTTTGGTTGAACACCTCCATTGCCCTAATCATTCGATATTTATCATTGCTGTGTATCTTTGTGGCGCTAAGATGGTCAACTGTACAGAGTAATTTATAGAATTTCTCGACACCAATTTCTACAAACAAATTACTGACGAGAGTTTTTATTTCTAAGGAAATTTCAGGAATATTTGATAAGCCATGAATTAAACTTTTTATATACAAACCAGTACCACCTACTATTAATGGAATTTTTCCTAGCAACCAAATTTTTTTCATTGCAATCTTGGTAAAATCTACCCAGGTAACCACGGAGAAATTATGAGTATAATTTAAAATTCCATATAAATAATAATCTTTTTTAAATCTCGCAATACAATCGATTGGTTGAGCGGTCAAAATAGGTAGTTCTTTGTATATCTGCATGGAGTCGGCATTAATGATGCAGAATTTTTGATAATTTTCACTAATTTCTTGAGCTATAGTAGATTTTCCACTTGCTGTTGGTCCGCTAATGATTACTGCTTTGTCAGTCATTTAAAGTATTGTGCTGATGATGGTTCCTCTGGCTTCTAATTCGTAGTCTATGTCCGCATCGGCTAATAGTGCTTGTTCAGCTTTTATAACTAGGGGATGCCACATATTAGTTGATGGAATTCCTAGTAGATGATCTTCTTTTCTTGCTATCACTACCCATTGAGAGATATTTTTACGAGATGTACGAAAGGATAATCCAAAAATGGTGAGTAAATTTCTATATAATCTGCTTTGCCAGTTTACATTTTTTTTACGCCATATCAGTCCTGTCTTAGCTAGCGCTTCTTCATCACCAGCTATATCTTCTTCAATGTAAGAAGTGTAAGCGCAAAGATTCAACTCTTTTGTGACCTTGCCAATAATACTTTCAAGGTCTTTATCTTTAGTGGTAATATGTATAACGATTAAACCTTGTGTATTTATCTTACTTAAATATAGATTTATAGCTTCTGCTGTAAGAAAATATCTTGGGATAGACCACCCATTATAAACATCGATAAATATTAAACCATATTCATGGTTTTTTGCTTTTACTAAATTTTTTCTAGCATCGCCTATTATAAAAGATAATTTTGCTTTGCAAGTTGCTAAGAAAGTAAAGTATTTAGAATTAGTAGCTATGGCTTTAACGTCTGGATTAAGTTCATAGAAAGTCATGTTCTGACCTTCTTTGCCATAAGAAGAGACTATTCCTATACCAAGTCCTAAACAAGCGATATTATGATGCGTACCTTTAGCGTCTAATGCATTGAATATTTTATATATAGGTCCACTATCTTTAGTATTACCATAATAGCAAAAATTAGGGGCGTGCCTAGTATTGCCATAGTAGTATTGTTCGCCATGTAGTATATCGTTGTGACGCATCATTATCTTATTAAATTTATAGTCATACAATACTGATAATTTACCAAAAGAGGACGTAACTTCATATAAAACCGCACTTTGTACATGCCACAATAAAATGATTAGCGCCATCAAAGTTAAGTCAAAACTATGTTGTATTTTATTAGGAAAGAAATGATAAAGTAGTAATAATACGCAAATTAAGACAAAGATTAGTCTTTTTTCACGAAAAACAAAGCATAGGTTAGTTGCGACAACTATATAGACAAAAGCATAAATTAGCTGTACTAGATGATTGTGAGGGACAAAGTATTGTAATATTAGCGTTGCTATTAAGGTTGATATATATATATATCCAATCATATCTTGATTTATTTGTGTAGACAGTGCTTTCTTTGGTTCAAGAATCAAGCTTGAGGTTAAAAGAAATAAGAACAGACTATTTGATACAAGTAAAAGTTGTGCAGTTTTAGCTTGATAGATACCAAGTGCAATAAATAATGTTAACGTCACGCTACTAAAAACCAAAGAAATCTTGAACTCATTGTTTATTTCAATAAATTTTTGGCATTTTTTAAATTGAGCCATACACACTAAATTAGTTAGTATAAATAATAGATAATTTAAAATATGCGAAGATGGAAAATGATAATTGGTTAATGAGAATGTTACTATACTTGGTACAAGAAGATAAATTTGCATACGCATTAATCCTTGATACCAGTATTCTTTTTCAAAGAAGAGGCAAATTATTGCTAGTCCAACATAGGTTATAATAAAGAATATTTGAGTAAAAGGCGACTCTTTCAATATAACTAAATTTATTACTAATGACAGTGTAGAAATAGTAAATATACTTACTAAATAGCGATTATATGTCTGCATTAAGCGTTGTATCATTGGGATTACCTTATAAATGATCAAAAAATCTATATAATCTGTAATTATCCAGCATTTTTAATATTCTAACTAATGATTTTAGTTTTTAATGAAAATTATAAGCGCTAAGAAAAATTACTGTAGCGCTACCACATCAAGATTATATCTTCTTAAGATATCAGATATTTCTTGACATAGTATTTTTAAATTTGCTTTAGAACTAGCTTCACAACGTACCACAAGTACGGCTTGAGTATTAGAAGCGCGAAGTAGCCACCAACCTTGAGAGCAGCTATAACGAATTCCATCTATGTCATCATAAGATTGACCTTTATTTTTGAGTAGAGTTTTAACATTATTAATAATTTCTAGTTTCTCATTGTCATCACATTCTATCCTGATTTCTGGTGTATTAAAAACTAAAGGCATAGCATCAACTATGTCGGCAAGTGACTGGTTGTTACGAGTTAGTACGTCAATTAGTCTTATGGCTGCATATAATGCATCATCAAAACCATAATAATTGTCGGCAAAAAATATATGCCCGCTCATCTCTCCTGCAAGAGGAGAATTTTGCTCCAACATTTTACTTTTTATAAATGAATGCCCAGTTTTCCACATTAGAGGTCTTCCACCGTGATCCTTAATACCTTCAAACAATTTTTGACTAGCTTTTACATCAGCGATGATCACAGCTCCTGGGTTTCGTAGAAGTATATCTTTGGCAAAGATCAATAATAGCTGATCACCCCAGATTATACGCCCTTTACTATCTACCACTCCTATACGATCGCCATCACCATCAAATGCTATTCCCAGATCACAATTTTCTTTCAACACAATAGAAATGAGTTGAGCTAAATTCTCTTTAACTGTTGGGTCTGGATGATGCGCAGGAAAGGTGCCATCAATTTTCTCATTTACTAATATGTGTTGTCCTGGTAGTTTTTCTACAACTAGCTTGTTTATATGTCCTGCCGCTCCATTGCCAGGGTCCCAAGCAATTTTTATTTTTGGATTTGAGTTACAATCTTTTAATAACCTGTCTCTGTAAATTAATTCACAATCTACAATTTCATAATTTTCATAGCTATCAATATTCCCCTTGTATTTTGTTGCAATTGTACCAAGATTCTTAATATCTTTACCAAAGAAAGGTTTGCTTAAATAAATAAATTTGAATCCATTATGTGTTGGTGGATTATGTGAGCCAGTCACCATAACGCCAGCTTCAGCATGATAATGGAAGGTAGAGAAATATAACATCGGGGTTGGGCCAGTACCTATAAATCTTACCTTAGCACCACCTTCGATTAATCCACTGATAAGAAATTGTGTTAATTTGGGAGAACTAACTCTACCATCACAACCAACATTTACGTATTTATTGTTAACTAATTGCGCAAATGACCAACCAATTAAAAATGCATCTTGTGTGGTCAAAGTTTGATCAACAATGCCTCTTATGTCGTACTCTCTTAAAATTGCTCTATTAATACCAAAATTCACACAATCTCCATAGATATTTCACTACTTAAATACCATAGTAACCTTATGATTAATAATCAACTTGTTTAGTTGGTATAATAAATGTAATTTATACAGTGTATGTTAAACTATAAATATAAAAAAAATTGAAAGTAAATGCAAACTTATATGGACATAATTTTTCTAGCAATCGTATCGTTAATATTAATTTTTAAGTTGATGTCTATTTTGGGACGTAAAGATCATAACCGTCCAGTATTTAAAGTGGATATTAAGGAATCAGATCAAGTAGAGCCGACAGTAGTCATTGACAAGAATTCTAGCCCGGTAGATCAATTAAAGATAATTGATCCAAGTTATAATGAAGATAATTTTTTAGAGCATTCTAAGTCTGCCTTTAAAATGATTTTAGAAGGTTATGCTCAAGGGAAAACCTATATTCTATCGGATTTAGTTGACATTAACACGATGAGAACATTTGCTTATGCAATAGCTAAGAGAGAAGAGAATAAACAAACATGTGAAATTAACATTTTAAAAATCAATGATGCCAGTGTTGAAAATGTAAAATTAGAAAATAATATTGCAGAAATTACAGTGAAATTTAGTGCCGAGGTGATTATGTATATTCAAGATCAAAACATGCATTTACTGCATGGACATATAAATAAAATAGAAACATTTAAAGATAATTGGGTATTTAAGCGTAACTTAAAAGCTCCAGATCCAACTTGGAAACTAATCAATTTGCATAATACTCCATTTATATTTACTTAAGTGAAATCCAGAGCTTAAGTTTGATGATGTGAAAACCATGATTTAAGACAAGAAAAGCTTTGTGATGAGGGGTGGTGTATAGGTTGATGCGATATCATGGTCACAAATCCATAAAAATTAATGAATACTTAGTTTTTTTTTGTCCAAGCATAATTGATTAATAGTTTCTGTAACGAAGGTTGCAAATCGATGAAGCTCATTCCTACTTTTCTTAAAAAAGATAAAACTTTGCTATTATTAGAAAAGATACGATTTAAAATATCAGTAAAAACTATCATTGCGTAATTATCAAGCTTTCTGCCTTGTTCAAATTTATTTGATAAGTCGGCGCAGCCAATATCTAGTCCCAAGTTATTATACTCAACAATTAAGTTAGTTAAGTGATGTATATCACGCAAGCTTAAGTTAAATCCTTGGCCAGCTATGGGGTGAATAAAATGCAAACTATCACCAATCAATATTGTGCGTTTATCGTAGTATTTATTGGCAAAAACTAGACTCAGTGGGTAGGAAAAAATTTTGCTGCTAATCTCAATATTACCATGAGTTAGTTTACATTTTTCTTGCACAAAATAGCCCATTTCTTCCTTTGACATCGCAACAAAAATCTTTGCTTTGTCAGTTTTTTCTGTCCATACAACTGAAGAAAAATGTTTATTTTTTAAAGGTAAAATTGCAAAAGGCCCGGCTTTGTAAAAATGTTCATACGCAATATTACAGTGCTCTTTCTCATGTCTGATCTTAAAAACTAATGCACTTTGATTATATGATATATCAGTACTAGTTATATTTAATTGTTGTTTAATTGATGAATTTTTGCCATCAGCAGCAATTAATAACCTGATATAAATTTTTTCCTGGTTAGATAAATTTAAAGTTACTTTATTCTGTTCAATGACGAAGTTCAATAATCTAGTGTTGTCTAAGATTTTTAAAGTTCCTTGTTTGATTGCAAAATTATAAAGCTGCCGTAGTAAGTCATCGTGTTCTATAATATATCCGAGGGAGTGACCATCAACCAGATCATTGTCCAATTTCATTAGAAAAGGCTCGGTACCATCAGCAACTACAACTTTATTGACTATTCCATAGTTAGTTTTAAATTGTTGCCAAATGCCGTAGTTAGCTAAAATATTTTTACTAAATCTTGCTACGGCTATGCCTCTCCCGTCCTGTCTTTTTGTAAGTCTATTAGCAAGTATGTTTTGATCAACTAATACAGTTTTAATACCCTTAGATGCTAACATACCGGCAGTGACGACGCCATTGAGTCCGCCGCCAATTATTGCTACGTCGTACATATACTTATAAGCCTAATTTGCTAAAAATTACTTTTTCTTCAATTGCAGTTAATAAGTTAGCAACTATGTTTTCGGTACTCACTTCTAAGCCAAGCGTCCTTTTTAACCAAGTTTTCTCACTATTGATTCTAATAATTTTACAATGTTTGCCATATTTTTCTTTAATAACAGTGTACATATCGCCAATACGATCAATTAGACCAAGCTCTAAAGCTTTTGTACCACTCCAAAACTCACCGTTAAACAATACTGCTTCACTGGCTTTAAGAGATTGTTCGCGTCTTGTTAGTACTAATGACTTGAAATTATTGTGAATATCGCGTTGTATAGAATGAATAATTTTAACATCAGATTCTTTTTCTGGTGTAAATGGGTCCAAAATGGACTTATTTTTTCCTTGCGTATAAAGTCTACGCTCAATACCTAATTTTCTAATAGCATCAACAAAACCAAACCCTGCACTAATTACTCCAATGCTACCAACAATAGAATTGCTGGATGCATATATTTCATCGCCAGTGCATGCTAACCAATAACCACCTGATGCTCCTACATCTTCAATAAAACTGTAAACTTGAATGTTTTTCTCTCTAGCTAGTTGACGAATATAATTATAAATTAACTCACTTTGTACTGGAGATCCTCCTGGTGAATTGACTGATAAAGCAATCGCGCTTAATTTAGGTAATGCAAATGCTCTATCAATTGTGCCTTTTATACTCTCAAAACATAATCCCGATCTACCAAGTCCTTTACTAGTAGTGATTACGCCATGTAAATTTATTACGGCTACTGTTGGCTTGCTTCTAAAATGTTTGCTAAAAATTTTTAATATCTTAAACCACTTGCTATTCATCTAATTTTTTCTCTCCTTTATGACTATTTTTAGTGAAATCTGAATTGACAGGTCGCTTGACTGTTAATGAAAACTTGTCATTCTGAATGTTAGTAAAATTCTTCCCTACTTGCTCCCCATTCTTATCAAATTCGGTAGGTATAACATTAGTTATTGCTGCCATAGGGATATCAAGTTCTTGAGCAACGTTTATGTCTTTATTTTTTTGTTCATTTAGTACATTCATATAATCTATATTTACAGATTGTTTTATGTGGATATACGACTTAAGTAAGCTAATCATTTCTTCGTTTTTCCAGTCGGCAACGCCAGTGATTTTTGCTACATTATTACCTTCAGCATCTATAATAAATGAAGTAGGTAAATTATTGATCTCAAGTGCGCTGAATAAAGCATTGTTTTTATCTAAAAAGCTCAGTAAGTTTTTTAACTTATGTTGTTTATAAAAGGACGTCACTACTTCCTTTCCTTGAAAATCTTCAGATACAGGAATAATGATTATGGAATCTTTACGTAGTGATTTTTGTAATTGATCTAGAGCTTTCATTTCTTGAGTACAGTTAGTGCACCAAGCTGCCCAGAAATGTAATAACAACACATTTCCTTCGAACTGCTCTAAATTATGCGGTTTACCGTTAATATCATAAAATTCTATTTCAGGGATTGTGGTAGGTGGGTATCCATCAATTATAACTGACTGACTATGGGCATGACTAATCCAAAAAACACCACCAATAAATAATACTATAGCTTTAAAAAACTCCTTCATTGCGAAAATACTTTATCCCATGTATTATTGACAATTAGATTTATACAGTATTCTTAACTTAAAAACAATAAAACTCAATTGAGTAAAAATTAAAAACAAAAATGAAAAAATTTTGGACAATAATTTTGTTGTGTACGGTATGCGTTCTATGTAATAATTGTGGTAAAGTTGGGCCTTTAAAACCTCCTCAAGAGATTAAGTTTATGGATGCTCATGTTTTACTATAATAATAATTTTTTATATGTAGATGATTTACAAGTTGCAGAAATAGCAAAGCATGTTGGAACGCCATTTTACTTATATTCCATTTCTCAGCTGAAAGAGAATTTCAAGTCGTATGTTAATGCATTTTCTAATAGTAATGTTTTAATATGTTACGCTGTTAAGGCTAATTCTAATTTAACTTTACTGAAGGTTTTAAGTACGCTCGGTTCAGGAGCAGATTGCGTCTCCCAAGGAGAAATAAGAAAGTCTTTGATAGCTGGCATTAGTCCAGGTAAAATAGTGTTTGCAGGTGTAGGCAAATCTGAAGAAGATCTTATTTATGCGCTACAGAATGATATTTTAAATTTTAATGTAGAATCCATTCCTGAGTTATTGTTACTTAATCAAGTTGCGCTTAGATTGAATAAAACAGCTAATATAGCAATTAGAATTAATGCAAATATTGATAGTAAAACTCATGCTAAAATTAATACTGGACTAAAAAGTAATAAGTTTGGTATTGACGTTGCACAAATTCCTGGTATTGCAGTTGCTTTGAGAGATTTGAAGGGAGTGAATCTGCGAGGATTAGCAATCCATATTGGATCACAGATTACTAGTTTATCACCGTATAGAGAAGCTTATCACACTTTACTCGAGCAAGCTGATTTGATAAGATCGCTTAATTGTAATATTGAATATTTAGATTTAGGAGGTGGACTTGGCATTTCTTATGATCAGGAAAATCCTCCAACAATTTATCAGTATGCGCAGTTGGTAAATGAGATGTTTCATAATAAACCATATAAGCTAATTATTGAACCTGGCAGGTCAATGGTTGCTGATATTGGGATATTAGTGACTAGTGTAATTTATGTTAAGGATACTTTGGAGAAAACTTTTCTTATTGTAGACGCTGGGATGAATGATATCTTGAGACCAAGTTTATATGATGCTTATCATGAAATTATACCTCTGACAATACGAACTAATTCTACCATAGTATACGATGTTGTTGGGCCGGTTTGTGAAACTTCAGATATTTTTGCGAAGGACCGTAAACTACCAACTCAACAAGCAGGAGATTTTCTAGCATTTAGGCATGCTGGGGCATATGGAGCAGTGATGTCTTCAAGTTATAATTCACGCTTAATGATTCCAGAAGTTGTAGCGCAAAATGGCAGGTTTGGTATCGCAAAGCTAAGGCAATCTTACGAAGATATGCTCAAGGTCGAAACTATCCCTACTTGGCTTTAATTACACCGATTATTAACTAGCTCACGATAATCTTCAATTAGGGTGTGTTGGTAATGTGCCTGCCAGAAAATTGATAATCTCTAATATTTTTGATTGAGATGATTTCACTGGCAGTGCCAGTAAAAAGCTTCGCTAGCTTTAGATAATTCTTTAGGATATATGTTGTTCAACGACCTTAACCCCCCATGTTTTCTGGTAAGATCAATTACAGCTTGTTTAGTGATACTATTTAAGAAACAATCTGGCGGGGCTGTATGTAATTCATCATTAACGATTATAAAAAAAATCAGCGTCGCTACATTCGGCTACTAGTCTACGATCATTAAGTAATAAGGCGTCATCAAATCTTTTTTTAGACGTCTCATGTCGGTAGTGTTGCAAATTTTGTAATGAGTTGTCTAGCTCTAAAATTATTGGTATAGAAATAGCAGATATCAAATAATAATAAGTTTATAGATGATTAGTTTCAAAGGTAGCCACTTTAGGAAAGATATGATACTAATGGCGATGCGCTGGTATTTAGCATATCCCTTGAGTTATAGATATGTGGAGGATTTTGAAAGAAAGAGGCTTGTCTGCTGATCACGCAACGGTCAACAGATGGGTTATAAAATATGGCCCATTAGTTAGAGATAAAAGCTCGTAAATTCAGGAGATCAGTTCCTAAGAGCTTGGAGAATGGAAGAGATACATCAAGATTAAAGGCAGGCGGTACTATTACTATAGAGTCGTGGATACCAATGATGATACAATCGATTTCTTTCTGCCTGAAAGGCACGATCTTAAGGCTGCTAAAGCGTTCTTGGATAAAAAGCTATCGCTGCCCGGGGTTTTTTCTCCAGAGAAGGTTAAGTAGATAAGAGTGGGGCTAAACCTTGCAGCTCTAGAAGCGGTAAACGTGCAAATAGATCACGAAAACGTATGATTATCCAACAGATAAAATATCTTAATAATCTGGTAGAGCAGGAGCATAGAGCGATCAAGCGTATAACTCGCCCATATTGATGGGCTTTTCGCCACACGCAGCTTCAGTGATACTTGCAGGTATCAAATTTGCCACATGATTAAAAAAAAGGACAACTCACATTTAAAACTCTTTACCAACTTGGAAGTGGGTTCTATGTCTTAGCTTGTTAATTATACTGTAAACTGACCTTAACTTGCCGATGTATAAAATTTGCGACACTACCCTGACCATAACGGATACAAATTTACCATGAAACCAAAAAATATATAATTTTCATCTATGTTATAATTCATGTATTGTGATCACAGAGATGTTTGATTATAATGCAGCAAGTTTAATTGTAAAATATCACTAATTCATGACTAAAAACCAATCACATGTACTTATTGTTGATGATGATGATAGAATTAGAAATTTATTAAAAACATACTTGATGAAGTACGATTATGTGATTTCTATTGCTAGAGATACAGAGCAAGCAAGGCAAGTTTTATCTACTTTTAATATTGATCTTATTATTCTGGACGTAATGATGCCGAATGAAACCGGCATTGAATTTGCTAGAATTTTTCGACAAACCTCAGCTGTAGCAATCTTAATGTTAACAGCTATGAGTGATGTAGAGGAAAGAATTGCTGGGCTAAAGTCAGGAGCAGATGACTACATTGCCAAACCTTTTGAACCAAGAGAGCTACTCATTAGAATTGAAAAGCTAATTGCACGTACCAAATACTCAACTAGGTTAGTTAATAATAATGTTGTATTTTTTGGTCAAGTTGAATACGATATTGAAAGCAATATTCTAAGTAAAAATTCATATCATATACAACTTAGTGCTAGTGAATCTAAATTATTAAATGTTTTAATCAATCATTTAGGTACTCAGAATAATCGATATGACCTAGCTCTACTATGTGGCAATATTCATGAAAGATCTATTGATGTGCAGATAGCTAGGCTGCGCAGTAAAATAGAATTAGATCCCAAAAGACCAAAACATATCCAAACAATACGCGGACATGGCTACATGCTACTTGGAACTAAATTATGAAAAATAAAATTACATATTTTTTACCAGCTACTCTTCTTTCTAGGATGTTGCTAATTATTATTGTACCAACCATTATTGCACAATTGATTTCCACTTATATATTTTATCATCGCCATTGGGATAGTGTGAGCGACTCTATGCTATACTCTTTAGCCGGAGAAATTTCTTTCATTTCTGAATTGCATCAGAAATTAAATACTAAAGACATTAAAAGCCTCAGAACGTACACTAACTTGAGATATGCTTTTCAGAAAGATATAAAATTAACGATAAAAAACTCTACGCTTTCCGGAGAGTTAAAAATTTTACAAAGGAATATACAAAACAATCTATCCAACCTTATAAGTTTACGTTACGACAAGCAACAAAAGATAGTTGAGGTTCAGGTACAAATGAATGATGGAGTTCTATTTGTTGATGTGCCACGTAGTAGATTTTATACGCCAACAACTTATGTGTTTATTTTTTGGATGGTAGGGATTACATTTGTATTACTAATATTTACTATCATGTTTTCTAAAAATCAAATTCGTGCAATCACTAAACTGAGTAATGCGGCTGAAAAATTTGGCACAGGTCAATCAATTGATAATTTTAAACCTGAAGGAGCCATAGAGGT
Source organism: Rickettsia typhi (assembly GCA_945905715.1). Lineage (GTDB taxonomy): Bacteria > Pseudomonadota > Alphaproteobacteria > Rickettsiales > JABSSG01 > JAGVLN01. Next base: position 27,134 of record CAMDPW010000003.1, on the reverse strand, counting down.
ACGTAAAGTAGGTATAGCATTTTTAGAAATGAAACAACGCATTGAGACTCAGATTAGACAGAGAACTGAAATGTTGGCAGGAGTTTCTCATGATCTTCGCACTCCAATTACTAGAATAAAATTACAATTAGCTTTAATGAAAAATGATGACACTTTACTGGAGATCAATCGTGATATTCAAGAGATAGAAAATATCATTAATGATTATCTTGATTTTGCTAAGGGTGAAGGCGCGTATAAAACAGTAAAAGCAAATTTAAATACTTTACTTAAAGAGGTAATAAAGAATTACAAGATTAATAATATAAAAATTAATTTTATAACTTCCAAAAGTATCGATGGATACATTAGAATCAATGCTTTTAAGAGGGCCGTACAAAATCTAATTGATAATGCAATACGCTTTGGAAATACAGTTGAAATTAATTTAGACAAAAAAAACAATACAATTGTAATTGACATCAATGATAATGGACCAGGAATTGATAAGAATGAGATTAAAAAAGTATTTCAGCCTTTCTATAGAGTTGAGCACTCTCGTAACCAAGGCACAGGAGGTATAGGTTTAGGTCTCTCAATATCTCAAGATATTATTGCAAGACATGGAGGTAATATTATTTTATCTAAAAGTATACTCGGTGGATTAAAAGCTAGTATAATTATTCCAAATTCATAATGTATTGCTTGGGCGGTATCTTGACTTTTAGTCTCGCTGCTATTTTGCCAGTGTGAATTCCAATTTGATATTCGTCATATGCCAATGCCGCAATAGCTCCATGTTCTATAGCCTCAATAAAAGTTGAGAAAACAGGTTTATTTTGTTGTATCACCTTCATTAATGAGGGTAATGCTGAAGCTATTGTGTTATCTTGTAATAATAAAATTGCTTGCACTTTTCCAACCAAGTTTTTCGCTGCTACACTAACCTCGGAAGAATCAGTTGCAGAAACCACTTTAATTTTTATACTCAGAAGCTTTGCTTCGTTTCTTACTTGATCCAGCAGTTCTATCGCATTCATTTCGCCAAGATTAATGACTAACCAATAGTTTGGAGTTTAAAATCGCTTAATCATTACTAATTGCTGCTTAATTGCAGAAGGGTTTGCTAGTGCCAGTTATATTTCCTCCTGGGTATTGCAGTGAAGATACTAATTTTGCTTTGATTGGATATGTTACTGTAGCAAAGACTACGGGATATCTGTTTTTTTTCGTAGCACTTGCTCAGCCTGGGATGATTGAGTTACGATGGCAATGATTATATCACTATTTTGACTGACGAATTTTTTTGCGATTCGGTTAGCTAAAGCAATATCTCCATTAGCATTCTGATAATCAATAATGATGTCTTGTTTATTAATAAAGTGCTCATGTTTCAATCCATCAATTACTCCTTGGTGTAGTCTATCCAAAGCTTGGTGCGCAACAATCTGAGTAATCGCAATTCGTTTTTGATCTAAAGCAAATGCTTGACTATAAATTAATATAATCACTGCAGTATAAACGCTACACAGTATTCTTATGATCTCAGTCCTTATAATGTAGTTTGTTAAAGTAGTGAATAGCAAATTATACTAACGCTACTACCAACATCGATTACAACTATTATATAAAGATTAAATCTCATGCACTACTAACTAGATTTTAGAAGCTTGAATTCTGTCAATACTAACGCCCATTGTCAAGTTCATTCTCATTGATTTAGGTGGCAATGAAATGACATTAAGTATATTTTTTCAAGTAGATATAATTCAAGTAGAGAGAACATAGCCTGCATGCTTAAAGCATTTTATACAGAGTCTTTATTGCAGTTTTTCTTGGCTTATTGCCTTACGCAACTTTGCGCAGATTAAATACTCACTTGACTTCAATTGGTATAAAAGTTCTTATTCGCGACCACATTCATTATGCACACTGCTTGATAAAAAGACCAACTGTTGCATCAGATCTTAATGCATAACACAATTCAGCTTTTAATTCTTTCTATAATAATGCAACTTCAAAAGAAGATTTGTATTCTTTAATAAATCATTAGATTTTGTTAAGTAAATGTATGAATGTATTAAAATTGATTTGATAGCTAGCAGCGCATTCAAGGATGAAGTGAGTATTCTTGTAGTATTTTATGTAGTATTATTGAGTTGCTATTTTTTCTTGTAATTTAAATCAGATATTTAGTGCAATAGGAGATTATCATTTAGTAATAAATATTATTAGCAATAGCTTTATCTTAGTAATGAATAAATGTAAGATATCACGGTGTAATGGTTAATTAGTTGCGACTGGTTTTGTCATAAATTTTTAAAAAGCAGATATGTTTCATATATAGATCAAACAAAAAACCCCTGCAATTAACAGGGGTTTTTACAAAAATTCTGCACTGATTACTACTTACTTAACTATAGGTTTACAGCACTCATTAACCGTTTCAGACATAGCTCCTCCTAAATGATCTAGCATTTCAATCTGAGCTTTAGTAGATATTTCTGCTAGTTCTTTCGTATTGGCAAGATTTGCTGCTATAGATTCTTTAATGTAGTTAGTTTGCTCTTCTACAATTTTTTCATGGTTGTTAAGTGTAGCAATTTTTTTGCAGCAGTCGAGTAAGCGTGACGTGCTATCTTGAAGAATATCAGCTTGCCTCTTAAGCAGCGCTTGCATATTTGCCATCACTAAGTGATTAGCATGACTTGTTGATTCTATGTGGCGCTTATTTCTATTTATTGTGGAGTCCATATCAAAAGCTGCGCTATATTTTGCTGGATCAAACGCCGCTAAGTCTGTAAGACTCTTAAAACATCCTGCAAACATATTATTAAATGGAGACGTATTCATGAGAAACCCCCTAGTCTAGATTATCGATACTCATTTATGCTAATATCATTTTTGCCGTATTGCAACAATAAATTTCTTTATATTATATTTTATTCAATGACAAAGCTACTTGTTGACAAATTTAGGCGAAGTTAGCCAACTATTGCTTATTGAAGAATAAGTTAGTATGTTGTAGATTAACTAAAAGTTTTATTTAATATTTATTTAAGTTTTAAGTGTATGCATTTTTTTAAATACTTAGTACCCATATCTATACTTTTCATGATTTCTGAGGTTTTAGCAGAAGAATCCTCATATCCAGAGACCGCGAGTCAGCGTCGTAAAACTGATTTTGGTTCAATTATGGGTGAGAACAGTGGCATCACTTTATACGATAGCAACCCAAATACAACTCCATTAATTGGCAAGAGTAAAGGCAATGCTATGAGCGTTAATCAGTATTTATGGGAAGCTTCACTTCGTACTTTAAGTTTTATGCCTCTTGCTTCAGTTGATTCAATTGGCGGTGTTATAATTACAGATTGGCATGAGGATCAAAATTATCCAGGAGAACGCTACAAAGTCAATGTATTTATTACCTCACTTGAATTACGGGTTGAATCATTAAAAATATCTGTATTTAAGCAAGTACTAAAAAATGGCGTTTGGCGTGAAGTTCCAGTAAATTCTAAAGTATCTCTAGATCTTGAAGAAAAAATCTTAACACAAGCACGAGAACTACAAGTCGTTTCAAAATAGTTACTGGCAGCAAGAGAAATTTATGATTGATGACCAACTTCTTTTGCAATACAATTATAAGAGTATCGAGTCTAAATGGCAGAAGATTTGGCAGGATAATAACTGTTTTAAAGCGCGCATTGATTATAAAAAACCTAAATATTATGTTTTAGAAATGTTTCCTTACCCTTCTGGTAAGATTCATATGGGGCATGTACGTAATTATACTATTGGTGATGTGATCGCTCGATTTAAGTTATGCCAAGGTTTTAATGTATTACATCCAATGGGTTGGGATGCTTTTGGCTTACCAGCTGAGAACGCTGCTATTGAACAAAAAACTCATCCACAAACATGGACAACGTCTAACATCGAGGCAATGAAAACTCAATTACAATCTATAGGCCTTGCGTATGATTGGTCACGTGAGATCGCTACTTGTTTGCCTGAGTATTACAAGCATGAACAACAAATTTTCTTAGATTTTTTGGAGCATGATCTGGCTTATAAAAAAGAGTCTTTAGTAAATTGGGATCCAGTAGACAATACTGTGCTAGCTAATGAGCAAGTTATTGATGGTAAAGGCTGGAGATCTGGCGCTATTGTTGAACGTAGAAAACTTTCGCAATGGTTTTTAAAAATATCAGATTTTGCAGATGATCTATTAAACGACCTAGCACAGTTGACAGGTTGGCCTGAACATGTATGTCTCATGCAAGAAAAATGGATTGGTAAATCCGTTGGTTGTAGAGTAAAATTTGGTATTGAAAACTTAAAAGATCAACTGGAGGTCTTTACAACATTTCCTGAAACTCTATTTGGAGCAAGTTTTTGTGCTATTGCGTATGATCATCCATTGGCGCAGAAAGTAGCAAAAAATAACAAACATATTCAAGACTTTATCGAGGAATGTGGTAATTTGGCAATTGCAGAAGAGGCAATTGAAAAAGCAGAAAAAAAAGGTATTGACACAGGACTAAAAGCTACGCATCCAATTTTGGTTAATAAAACTATACCAATTTATATAGCAAATTTTGTCTTAATAGAATATGGAACTGGTGCTATTTTTGGCTGTCCAGCACATGATAAAAGAGATTATGAATTTGCTTGCAAGTATAACTTACCGATAATTCCAGTTGCAAAAAAAGCGTTTTTACCAACAAAATTAGAATGCAGTGATATTATGATTAACTCAGATTTTGTCACTGGTTTATCAGCAAGAATTGCTAAAGATAAAATTATTTCTTTTTTGGAACGGTATAAGAAGGGTAAAAAAACCACTCAATATAGACTACGTGACTGGGGAATTTCTCGTCAACGTTATTGGGGGTGTCCTATACCGATTATCTACTGCGATAGTTGTGGGGTCGTTCCAGTCCCAAAAGAACAATTGCCAGTACTTTTGCCACAAGATGTAACTTTTGATAAACCAGGGAATCCACTTGTTCATCATCCTACTTGGAAGTATATAACATGTCCAAAATGTTATAGAAATGCCATTAGAGAAACCGATACTTTTGATACATTTTTTGAATCTTCATGGTATTTTGCACGTTTTTGTGATCCACAAGCGTCAGCAGCAATAAATAAAGAAGCTTGTAATTACTGGTTACCTGTTGATCAATATATTGGAGGTATTGAGCACGCTATTTTACATCTGCTTTATTCTAGATTTTTTACTAAAGCGATGACTAAATGTGGTTATTTTAGTTTCAATGAGCCTTTTTTAAGTTTGCTTACACAGGGCATGGTTACTCATATTAGCTATAAGGATCAAAAAAATCATTGGGTTTCAGCAGGTGATGTAGTAAAGTTAGAACATGAGCTTGTCAACGTCCATACGAATCAATCAGTGACTGCATGTCGAATTGAGAAGATGAGTAAATCTAAAAAAAATGTTGTCGATCCTGAAAAAATTATTAAAGAATTTGGTGCTGATACAGCGCGGTTGTTTATGTTGTCTGATAGCCCTCCAGATAAAGATCTTGAATGGACAGATTCTGGCATAGAAGGTGCATATAAATTTATTACAAAATTATTTAAGTTTACTAGCAACTTTAAAGTATTTGCTGTTGATAGTATTGCAGATGATAAATTGCCAGCAAATTTATTAATTATACGTAGAAAAATACACAAAACTATTGCCGCGGTGACTGAAGACATTAATAAATTTCATTTTAATAAAGCGGTTGCACGAGTTAGAGAATTATTGAATACAATATTCGATTTGTCGGACAATGATGTATTTACCAGATCAATTATAGAAGATGGTCTTAAGATTTCAATTCAATTACTTTATCCAATGATACCTCATGTATGCTCGGAATTATGGCAAATATTAGGAAATGGAGAGTATTTATTATATAACCAATGGCCTCAGGCTAGAACAAATTTATTACAAGATGATCATGTAATTATTGCTATTCAAGTTAATGGTAAATTAAAACAAACTACATACTTACCAGTTGGATTAGATCATGACGCAATCAAATCCATAGTGCTATCAATGCCAGATATTATAAAACACATCGCTGAAAAACAAGTAAAAAGAGTGATCGTTGTACCTAATAAGATTGTGAATATAGTAATTTAAATGCTCTTTAATATTTACGCACTAGCGGTGATTGTATTCTTGACTTCTTGTGGGTTTAAGCCAATATATGGCGTGGATAGTGATGAAGAGTTCCGGTGTTCGTTGGCAGAGATTCAAATTACCGCATTACAAAGCAATCAGTCATATAAGTTAAAAAACTATTTAGAAGATGAATTCAATCCTAATAACGAATCAAGAGAAAAATTGTTTAACTTATCCGTTAAAATAGAAGATATTATTTCGGACTTATTAGTACAGCAAGATAGCACAATCATTGCTAAGCAGCATAACATGAATGCAAGTTACGTACTTAATGAAAAATATACTCAAAAAATTATAGATAGTGGCAATATTAGACTTACTATCAGTTTTAATGAGCTTCATTCTGAGTATGCTACTTATGTCATTGCTGATAAATCTTATGATAACGGACTAAAGCAGCTTGCAATGGTAATAAAGAAGCGGTTGATTATAGCTATGATAAAATATAATAATTTACCTCAACATGAAGATAAATCATAATGATTTTATGAATTCCATAAATCAATTCCATGCCGTATTGGTTTATGGAAATGATTATGGATTAAATTCACAAACTTGCGACCAAATCATTAAACAGCTTATTTCAGGCGAGCAAAGCATTTTCAATTTTATCTCTTTGCAGTATGATAACGTAATGAAAAACCCAGAGTTACTGTATAATGAATGCAAGTCTCTCAGTTTAACGAAGGAAAAAAAGATAATTTATATCACTGAAGTTGAGAAAGTGATGCCATCTTGGTTAAAGGACTTACTTATTAAGCCAGTTCAAGATGTAATGCTTATATTTAAGGCTTTAGAGCTGACCTCAAGCGCGGCCACAAGAAAGTTTTTTGAGATTGAGAAGAGGTTAGCAAGTATAGCATGCTATCATGATACATACATAACTACGGAGAATATTATTAAGACCAAACTTAAACAAAGTAACATCAAAATCGATAAGGCTACCTTGAACTACCTAATCGTTAGTATCAATGCTGATCGACTTATCACAATTTCTGAGCTGGATAAATTAATTATATTCACTGGAGATAATGGGTATATCTCTTTAGCTAATGTACAGGGTATAGTGTGCAACTCTAGCAATCTATCGGTAGAAGATTTATGTTATGATATTGCACATGGTCATATTACTAATTTTCATTCGAGATTAAGAAAGTTAATAGATCAGAAAACTAATATTATTTCAATCATTAGGAGTATAACTCGTCTTTTTCAGCAGTTACTAAAAGCAAAATCGTTTATCAATGAAGGCGTAGAAATAGAACAAGCAATACAAAAGCTAAGCCCTACGATTTTTTTTAAGTATATATCAGTCTTTACAAAGTGTTTAAGAATTTTTTCTATTGGTCAGTTGCGGGATATTATTAGCGAATTTACTCAGCTAGAATTGCTATGCAAAACAACTAATGTTGATCATGTGAGTTTGTTTGAGTATACAGTTTTAAATCAGATTACGCCAAGACTTATTAAAACTTTAATAGACTAATCGCACTCTATTCGTGACAAAACTCAGTTTTTTCATTATATGATTAGTACAGTGTGCAGCCGTAGCTCAGTTGGATAGAGCACAAGATTCCTAATCTTGGGGTCACAGGTTCAAATCCTGTCGGTTGCACCAGGCTCAGCAAGGATTTTAGAAATTATTGAAAAGGTGTATTTGTTTTCTAGGTCGCAGTAGAAAGACAAGAGTTATGATAACATATGGAATGTGGCACTACAATGATTCTACAAAATCTAACTTACAACTGTGAATTACAATGGAAGTTTAAATCTGTTTAAGTACCCACTCTCTGTTGGGAGTGTCTACAAAAATGATAAATAGCCTAAATACTCTTAGAGAAATCGATCTTTTATCTGATCGAAGAATCAATGGTATCTGCCAAGATGTCATCTATCTTAATTAGTTTAATTTTGCTAGAAAGTCTATCATGAGCAATAGTATTAGTTATATGAAAACTACTGTCAGAAAAAGTATCTTCAATTTTTGGCAGAGATGCTAGCGAAAGCACTGCATGAGTAACTGCGGCATGAACATTGCTGGCACCTTTTTTAAATATCAGCTTTACTGCCTTACATAACGTCTCACCAGTATCAATAATATCATCAATCAAAATGCAATGCTTGCCTCTCACATTTTCTATAATTTCACTCATAAAGCACTCACCTGAGATGTGGCGTTTTTTATTTATTACTACAAAATCCATATTAAGTAACTCTACTAATTTATGTGCTCTGATTACTCCTCCAATATCAGGAGAAACAACTACAATATTATTATAGTTTTTAAACTGATTTACAAATAGTGGTAAAGGATCAATATTATGTACTGGAATTTTCAAAAATCCCTCACTCTGTTGAGAGTATAGACCTATGGTAATAGGTTTGTCTGCTCCTACAGTTTCCGATAAGATTACAGCCTAGCAGATCTTGGTCCATGCTTATAAGAAGAGCGATTTTATCTAGAATAACCAAAATATGGAATCGCTACAATGATCAGTTTTGCACCAGCTCGTTTAGCCGTATCAATGAGTAAAAGCAACTCTATCAAATGGTTTATTGGCTGGTTTGGATGTTGCTTGAATAATAACAACACCTTGCTCATCAAGATCGCCATTCAATTTATCTGCTATTACTTTGACAAGCTTAGGATTACTACTTCCTGAAATAATTATCAATTTGATCCTCCGTTTAATATTTTTAACAAAATTTTTGACAAGTTCTTTGAAAGTTTCTGTTCTATCTTCCTCAAGAGTTTTGACTAGCTTGCTACCAATTATTACCGCATCTGCAATTTGCGCTACCTTTGCTGCCTGTTCTACAGTACTAATCCCAAAACCTACAGCAATTTTAGTATTACCTAGATGTTTTCTTAACTGCCTAACCTCCAATTCTAAGTTAGATGAAAGCTCTTTTTGAACACCAGTCACTGCAAGGCAAGAAATGTAATAAACAAAGCTTAGTTAAAGTTTTTTTATAAAGATCTAAACGGTGCATTTCAGTGGTTGGAGATGCTAATAATATAATTTCCAGACCTTTATTTTTAGCAGAAATGTAGAATTCTTGTCCTTCTTCAGGTAGCAATCAACTACTAACAACCAATTAACACCGACCTGCTTAGTCCTGTTAATAACGTTATCATATCCATACGACATTATAGGATTCAAATAACCAAAAAGAATTATAGGTTTGGTATAACCACAATCTCTTACTTTTTTTACTATATTGAACACCACCTCTAAAGACACGCCTTGCTGTAAAGCAATAGCTGCAGCTCTTTGGTTTACTGGTCCATCTGCAATAGGATCAGAAAATGGCACTCCTAATTTATAATATCTACACCAGCTTCATCCAAGGCCATTACGACATCAAATGATCGCAGAATATTAGGATGACTAGCTATGATGAAAGGAATAAATAACGGTGTATTTTTTGCAAATATTTCTACTATCATTCTTAATCCTACAAATCGTTATTTAAAGCCTCATCATCATCACGCCCAGAAAGACAAATGAAGACTATATTAAACTAACTTAAATCAGATGTTACGATGTGTTATTAGTAAAATCAAAAACACATGACCACAAAAGCATATAGTAACGATCTTAGATTGAGAGTAATAGATCAGATAAAATCAGGTATGAAGTAGAGAATAGTAGCGAAGTTATTTTCCGTGAGTATCAATACTGTAAATAGGTGGTGGTTAAGATACAAGCAAGAAGGTTCTTTAGTCTCGAAGTTCAGAGGTGGTAGTAAAGGAAAGTTAGAGCCATCTAAGCTAGAAGAGTATGTACAACTGAACCCTAACAAAACTCTAGTAGAAATAGGTGAAATCTTTGGAGTAAGCAACTGCGCTATTCATAAAAGGTTAAAGGCTCTGGGATTTAGGTATAAAAAAAAGACTTTCAATATCTGGAAGCAAGTGAAGCAAAACAAGTATCTTACCTAGAAACAATCAAATATATAGAGCCAATTAGTTTACTATGTATAGCAAGAAACTATTTTCTTAAGAAAGATTGATAGAATGCAAAATTGTACCAGAAGGTAATTGATGTTTATTTATGACAAGCATTACATTAGTATAATCTTTTTGCGTTAAGAATACAGTGCTTGTCATGATCATAGCTAGGACGCTTAAACCCACCTAACCATCTTGGTTTTTCTAGTGTTAAAATATATTGATCTTCTTTCCATATTGTTGCGATAATTCTTCTAAACTTATCCATTTTTGAATTAGAAAAAATCTATATTTTATATATGTACAAAGAACGTAATAATCTTCAAAAATAAGTAAAATCCTTTAAAACATTTAAAAAATTTTGATGAGGTAATGAGCATTTAATATTGCAATAAATATCAACTTGCAATTAATATGTCTACATCTTATTCTGAGGTCTCAAACATTAACAGATCAATTTTAAAGCAAGAGGATGCTATGCAAGTCCAGCTAAACAGAAAATTAGCAATTGTCACTGGTGGTACAAGAGGTATTGGCGCAGCAATTGCAAAATTACTAAAGCAAAATGGTTACGACGTAGTATCAAATTACTCAACTGATGATGAATCAGCCAGATTGTTTCAAGAACAAACTGGAATTGATACTTTTAAATGGAATGTCGCTGACTATAATCATTGCTTAGAAAGCGTACAAAAAATAGAACAAAAATTTGCTAAAACCACAAGTATATTAGTAAACAACGCTGGTATTACACGCGATGCTATGATGCATAAGAGCACAAAACAGCAATGGGATGAGGTGATAAACACAAATCTATCATCGTGTTATAACATGTCTTATGCAGTAATAAAGCAAATGCGAGAAAATAATTTTGGTAGAATAGTCAGTATTAGCTCAATTAATGGCTTAGTTGGTCAATTGGGACAGACGAACTATGCGGCAGCAAAAGCTGGAATAATAGGTTTTTCTAAAGCTTTGGCATTGGAGAATGCCAACAAGAACATCACAGTTAATGTCGTTGCCCCAGGTTATATTGAAACAGATATGACAGCCAGAGTAGGGTCGACTATTATTGAAGCAATAGTGAATAAAATTCCTATAAAAAGACTGGGTAAGCCCGTAGAAATCGCACGTGGGGTTTTGTTTTTAGTAGCTGATGACGCCAGCTTTATTACTGGTCAGGTCATTTCTATTAACGGCGGACAGTATATGTAGAAATAATGATTTATAGAAAATACATACTTTCTCACCTAACTAAAACATTCGCGTTAATAACATTTGCAATGCTATCAATTGTTATTTTAAGTCAATTTTTAAGATTCATTAATCAGTATGCTGGTAAGACATTTGAATTAACGAATATATTATTATTACTTTTTCTCATTCTGCCATCAATTTTTGTACAGATAGCACCAATAACATTATTTTGCTCTATTTTTCTTGTATATTATACACTTGTCACTGAAAGAGAATTAATTATACTCGAGGTCACTGGGGTAAGTAAATTTTCTTTAGCAATTCCAGCTATACATTTTGCGATCATAATAACGATCATGAGTTATCTTGCAACAATTTTTGTTACTCCTTATTTTAAGCGCGAAATGAGGAGTCAGCAAACTAGAATTAAAGGAAATTTAGCTTCCTCTATGCTTGAAGCTAAAGTATTTAATACTTTATCTAAAGACTTCACTGTTTATATAGACAAACAACAAGCTGACCAATCTTTACAAGGCGTGATCATTTGTGATCAACGTGATAAAGCAAACCTGGTAATGATTACAGCTCAAACAGCAAAATTAATATCTACAAAAAATTCCCTAACAATTTCTTTATATCATGGCAATAGACAGTATTTGAATGCAAACAACCAACTGGAACTATTATTTTTTGATTCCTCTGATTTCATTATTCAATATAAGAAATTTGATAAAATTGTACACCAATATTCACCACAAGAACTCTTTATAAATGAGTTAATTTTTATTCCTCCTGATAACCTAAGATCAAGAAATTCCATTCATTACGAATTACATCAAAGACTGTCATGGCCGCTATTAAACTTAGCAGTAGCAGCAATTGCTGTATGTTCGATTTTATCTGTAAAATACTCTAGGTATTGGAAATATAAGAATGCTGTTATAGGAATTTTTGCAGTAATTGTAGTTTTTTTACTTCATTTTGTTTTTGCCAATTTATCAGAAAATAGTTTATTTTTTACAATCGTACTTTATTTTAATCTTACATTTACAATCTGGTTGAGCTTGTACATACTGCAACATAAGTGTAATAATGAGTCATTATTACCTTCGCAAATAAAGAAAATTATCCTCGGATTGGCTAAATTGAACCACATAAGATAATCAATTTTACTACTTGCAAATTTGCAAAAAAAATGTATTGTTTGTCTTTAACATAAGCCTGAACGAATTCAAGTGAGCTTTGATACGGAGTATAAAATATGGCCTTTTACGAGTCTACTTTCATTGTAAGACAGGATGCATCTACAGCAGATGTAAGCAAGATTACTGACACTTTATCTAATGTCGTTATTGACAATGGTGGTAGCGTATTAAAAACTGAACATTGGGGATTGAAAAATTTAGCTTACATAATTAAAAAGAATCGTAAGGGTCATTATGTTATGTTAGTACTTGATGGACCAGACAAAGCCATAAAAGAAATGGAAAGACGTATAAAATTATCAGAAGATATCATTCGTAATTTAACCGTTAAAATCAAATCTTTCGATAACAAAGATTCTATAATGGTCGCACTATCCGATGAAAGTAAAGTAGAGGGGATTTTATAATGCTAGAAGCACAAGAAACCAGGAGTATTTCAGTCACTGCGTTGTATGAAAATGCACATAAAAAACTATTCCTTAAGCGTGAGCGATTTTGTCCATTATCAGGACCAACTGCTCCGATAATAGACTATAAAAATATTACCTTACTATCACGTTACATATCTGAAAGAGGAAGAATACTCCCTAGTAGAATCACTTCGATTTCAGCCAAAAAACAACGCTCGTTAAGATTGGCTATAAAACGCGCTAGAACATTGGCTTTATTGCCATTCGTAAAACAAAATTAGTAACAATAGGAACTAAAATATGGAAGTGATTTTAATTGAGCGCAGTAAATTAGGTGGCATTGGCGACATCATTGATGTTAAACCAGGTTTTGCCCGTAACTATTTGATACCTCAAAAGAAAGCGCTCAGAGCTAGCGAAGAAAATAAAATTGCGTTTGCACAGAGAAGGTCTTGTATTGAAGAAAATATTAACCACAAAGCTAAAGCAGCTACCGAGGTACTTGAAAAAATAAATAATACAACCGTAACACTTATAAGGCAAGCAAGTGAAGACGGTAGGTTATACGGTTCTGTGAGCTCAAATGACCTTGTAAAAGCTATAAACGCACAAGTAGTAGTAAATTTGCATAGATCAACAATGGAAATACTTCATCCGATCAAGTATATCGGTACTTACGATGTCAAAGTACGTATTTTTGCCGATATCGTTGCTGATGTAAAAATATCCATCATAAGAAACACCTAAAAGAACGTTTTCTACATTAAATGTCTCAAGTCCTGAAAGTAGATTTTATATATCAACTTAATAGAAAAAAATAGGGATAGCCCTAATATTTGACTTTTACACGAAGAAATATTTAAGACAAACACTATTCCAACTAACCCTAGGTTTTCTGCAGTGCTCTGAAAAAACTTGATTATCGAGTTATGCAACTTCTTTCTTATTCATTTTGCTACTAAATGTATTTTCTGATTACCTCTTGATCTGAAAGGGTATATAATACTGCGTCGGTTGTAGCATCGCTAACCCAAGTCACCACAAAAATGCCGCTCGTAATAAAAACCACTCACCTATTGAAATTTAGGGTATTGTAGCTACTTACTAAGTAATCACGGTTATGAAGGAGGTTGACAAACAAAATGAGTAAAAAGAGATGATGCAAGCTCATTCCAGAGGCTCTCAGCGAAAAAGAAAATACATTTGTCGTGAGCATCTTATTAAAGGAGTCAGAAGAGCAGATAAAAAGTTATTGTATTTTAAGCTGTTCAACTACATTTTGAAGTTATGTATCTAGGATGTCAATGGGCACAGCCTGCCAATAGACAAAGATGCGGATGGTAGTCGAAAGTCTACCAACAACCATATTCAGAGCCTTCAAGTATTGGACTAAAGCCGACTGTTTTGATAAATTGTCTGTTGGCTCTGTTGCTGAGTTATTTAAGACCAAGCTTCTGGATATATCGCTGATACACTGGGACAACACAACAACAAGTGCTAAAAAGGAGGCGATAATTTCGGATATAGCGGCTATAAACACACAAAATGAGATAAGATTATAGCTTTTTGCGATATAGAAACTGTAACGTTTTGACATCATTTGTTACAGCCCCCAGGAAATAGGAACGAATCTGTATTATGAAAACTAGCAATTCAGAATTTACTAAACTGCGTCAAAACCTGGAAAACTGTTATATGAAATGCTGCAAACGCTCACTAGATCGCTAGCTATATTATACTTCCAATTCCCTTCATGTCACCCATCAATTACACTTCCAAGCCAAGATCCACCATCGTGCTCATCATAACCAATATCCAAATGATCTGCTAAGCATATTTCATTTTCCCATAAAAGAATTTTATGATTATTAAATTCAGTTAATGGCCGTTCATAAACTGGTTCTAATGACTGTATCTGCTCTAATAATTTTCTACCCAGAGGGATTGCTATATCCTTAGTGTGATGCTGGTTAGAGTTTATGAAAAAAGAAATAATTAGAGGAGCATAGGTAAGCTCTTCAGTATAGCTCTCAATCGAATTGCCTTGTGCTTTAATTATTCTACTAGTTGGATTGTCAATGTTTTTATCAATAGAATTTAGAGTATTATGTATTATTGGGTGATTAGGCACAGTACCAAAACAGTGATTACCTATATATAATGTGAATGAAGTAGAAAAGAAATCAAACTTTTGCATATACTCTAGAGGCGATTTTAGAAGTACAAAATTAAGATCTGAATAAAAACCACCCTGAGAATCTAAAATATCATATCTAAGTAAATTAGCAGCAATGCCCATATATCCCTGAGATAAAAAATCATTTATAAGATGATAATGTAAAATTTTATCTTGCTCATTTTGTATTTCTCTAACTTCTAAGTTAAATGAGCTAATTCTCTCGATAGTATTAGGAATGCATATCTTACAATTAGTCCAGAAGATATGCTTCCAGGGTAAGTTATCTTGATCCAGTAGTTTAAGTTTCTGTATTAACTTATCAAAATGAGTATTTGGCACTTCCTTTATAGCGCTTGAAGTTGTTAACCATGTATTATGTGAGATCAGAGGTATTCTTGCAGAAGTATGGTTGCTAATCATATTATCAAGAAGGGGCAAATATTTATACTTAGCATCAAAAAATGCTTTAATATTTTTCAATACTAACCAAGCATTAAAATCTTCATAGAAGTTTCCCTCTTCACTTTCTAAATCCATTAATATTTCGTCATTAACCATATTAATCCTTTAATCTCTCCTTATCTCCAAACACCTTGTTGAAAGCTACATCGTTAGTTGGATCTAAATATCTATGTTGCGACATAACTGTATCTGAATTTGACTTATTTTTGTATAATACAGTAGATTTTGGTTTAATGCAGCATAATTTGAAAAGCCTCCTCATCTAAAAATGTGGTTATGCTAATTATGTGAAATGGCTCGGTAAGTGGTTCTTTGATAAAGTGCGTTAAAAATAAAGAATACCTGAGGTGCGGTTCAGTAAAGCTAGATAGCATATTTTGTTTTAACAAACTTTATTAAAGAACCCTCAAGTTTTCTTGAAATGTATTTTAATGGTTTTACCTGATCTTTTCAGTCTTTCTACGCTTCAATACCTTCTTCAGTACCTACTAATTGGGGTTATTTGCGGAAAATTCCCATTTCCTGCAAAAAAACCCTACTAAGTTTAGTTAAGCGCTAAACCACTAACACATACCAGAGCTTGATCTTATACCTAGTAAGGTAAAGGTATGATATTAATGCTTATTTAGGAGTCTCTATATCTACGTGTACAATCGTTATTGTTATTGTATTTTGTATATGGTAACCTTACCGCTATTGTTGTTATACCTGATAGAATAATGAGAAATATATGCAGTACATAAATATCAAATCAGAGATTGGAAAGTTGAATAGAGTAATGTTACACTGTCCATCCATTGAGTTAGAAGCACTAACACCAGCAACATTGCGTGAGCTACTTTTCGATGATATTCCATTTCTCAAGATGGCAATCAAAGAACATGGTCATTTTGCAAATGTTTTAAAAGAAAACGGGGTGGAAGTTCATTACTTAGAAGGGTATTTGTTTGATATCTTCGCAGATAAAAAAATCCGTGATGAATTTGCACTAGACTATATTAATAGACACACAACTTGTGAAGTAGCAAAAGATTATTTGCTGAAATATCTATCTTCTATCTCGCTAGAAGAATTTATTATCTCAATCTTTGCTGGTATTCGCAAAAACCAGATTAAAGGCTATACACCAAGAACTTTGTCAGAACTCATGAAAGAGCATGATAGTCCATTTTGGACATATCCATTACCTAATCTCTACTTCACACGTGATCCAACGGCATGTATAGGTGACGGTCTGACGATACATCGTATGCGCAAAAAAGCTCGACAATTAGAAACATTATTTATGAGTTATATACATCGGTATCATCCTGCATTTCATGGAGTACCCTTACTGTACAACAGAAACATACAGCACCCAATAGAAGGTGGCGATATTGTTGTGTTATCAGACAAAGTTGTGGCAGTGGGATGCGGTGAAAGAAGTTCTCCCGAGGGTATAGAATTGCTTGCTAAAAACATATTGACGCATTCCAAAAATATTAAAAAAATACTGGCATTTAAAATTCCTAAAAACAGAGCATACATGCATTTAGATACAGTATTTACAATGGTAGACTATGATAAATTCACTATCTTTGCATCAGAGATCATGACAATATCGGTGTATCAATTGACCATGGATGATCATGGCACTATACAAATCGATTACAAGAGCGATCTCCTAGATAAAATACTTGCTGCAGAATTAGATATACCTAAGGTTACGCTAGTTAAATGCGGTGGAGGTGAGGATATAATATCACAAAGAGAGCAATGGAATGATGGCTCCAACACTCTAGCTATAGCTCCTGGCGTTGTAATTGTTTATGATAGAAATTACGTCACAAATAAACTTTTACATAATTATGGTATCAAAACTATAGAGATACATGGCTCAGAGTTATCTAGAGGTCGTGGTGGACCACGTTGTATGAGTATGCCGCTACATAGAGATGATTTATAGTAATAAATTTATATCAAAAAGGATACATTATATATGCCTATAAACTTAAAAGGACGTAGTTTACTAACCTTGCTAGATCTTACCCAAGTAGAAATAAGATATTTGCTTGATTTATCACATGCTTTAAAAGCTAAAAAGAAGTCAGGCATACATGAAAAAATGCTCATAGGTAAAAATATAGTATTATTATTTGAAAAATCATCCACACGCACCAGATGCTCTTTTGAAGTAGCAGCTAGTGAAGAAGGAGCTCACACTACTTTTCTAGACGCTAGTAGTTCGCATATTGGCAAACAAGAATCATTAGAAGATTCAGCAAAAGTCTTAGGGCGTCTTTATGATGGAATAGAATATAGAGGGTATAAGCAAAAAGTTGTAAGTGATTTAGCCAAGTTTTCTGGTGTCTCAGTCTGGAATGGTTTGACTGATATTGATCATCCTACTCAGATATTGGCTGATATGATGACAATAGAAGAGCATGTGGCCAAGCCATTGCATAAAGTAAAGGTAGTATTTGTAGGTGACACTAGAAATAATATGTCACATGCCTGGATGTATGGATGTGCTAAAATGGGTATGCATTTTGTAGCATATGGTCCAAAAGAGCTACATCCCACAGCGGAAGCAATAAATAAGCTTACAGCAATTACATCTGTGAGTGGAGGAGTTATTGAAGTCAGTGATAATATAAAATCACTGGAAGAAGCAGATGTGATATATACAGACGTCTGGGTATCAATGGGAGAGGAGGCAAAAATCGCAGAGCGAGTCAAGCAACTGTCTAAATATCGCGTCACAATAGAAACGATCAATGCTACAAAAAACCCAGCTGTTATATTTATGCATTGCTTACCTTCATTTCATGACTTTGAAACAGAAGCAGCGCAACAGGCGCAAGCTCAGGGGTTAGATATACGAGAAGTAGATGATATAGTCTTTAGAAGTAAACATTCGGTAGTATTTGATGAAGCTGAGAATCGTATGCACACTATTAAAGCAGTGCTAGTAGCTACATTATGAAAGAATGAAAAGCAATTGTAATGGCACAAAAATATATTCCTAATGCTTACATATTGCACGATAACTGTTTCAGTTAGTATCATACTACTTTATGCTCGCTGTTGTACTCATAGTGCGTATTGAAAAGTAGAGCTTGGTATAAGATCAATATATAAAGTGGTATTATTTATGAATACGCAATTTTATTCTCGTATTGTTATAGCATTAGGCGGCAATGCTTTGCAAGCTGGTACCAGCATTCTTGTAGAAGATCAAATCCGTGCTTGCAAACAAACAAGTCAGAATATTATGCAATTAATCAAAAATGGCTGTCAAATTGCCATAGTACATGGTAATGGACCACAGGTTGGTGAAATCATGGAAATTGTTGCATCAGCACACAAAGCAAACAATAAGCATCAGTTATTCGGTATAGATATATGCGGAGCATTTTCCCAAGGTTATATAGGATACCACCTACAAAACGCTCTAAATGAAGCATTAGTCAATTATGGGATAGATAGGCAAGTAGCAACAATAGTCACGCAAGTAGAAGTAGATAAAGACGATCAAGGGTTCTCCAATCCAACAAAACCTATAGGATCTTTTTATTCCCAAGAAGAAGCAAGAGATATGATGTCTGCTCTTGGTATTACAATGAAAGAGGATGCTGGACGTGGATGGAGAAGAGTTATAGCCTCACCTAAACCTTTAGATATTTTGCAAAAAGATATTATTAAGTCACTTTTTTATGCAAATAATATAGTAATTGCATGTGGTGGCGGTGGTATTCCTGTGATTAAAGATTTAAACATTATCAGAGGTGCTGAAGCCGTCATAGACAAGGATTTTGCTGCGGCTAAACTCGCGGAAATTTTAGATGCCGATCTACTACTAATCCTAACTACGGTAGAAAAAATCTCCATCAATTTCAATAAATCAAATCAAAAAAATCTAGATGTTATATCTACTGCAGAAGCATTGCACTACATTGAAAACAAGGAATTTGCACCAGGATCAATGCTACCTAAAGTGCAAGCTGCAATCCAGTTTACGCAATCAAAACATGGTCGTATCTCTATCATTACATCTCTAGCTAAAGCTTGTGAGGCCTTGGCTGGTTTAACTGGAACTACTATTGGATCATAATCTTTAAACCTATAAAAACATAAAAAATGACATGTAAAAATAATAAAGTTGGAGTTGTAGTTTTAATAGCTCTAGTAGTAGGTTCTATGATTGGGTCTGGACTGTTTGATTTGCCCTCTGATATAGCACTGAGATCTGCTTTAGCGCCAACATTAATTGGTTGGAGCATCACATTTATAGGAATGTTATGTTTAGCGTTGGTATTTAAAGAGTTATCACTACGTAAACCAAACTTAGATGCTGGTATATATGCTTACGCTAAAGCAGGATTTGGAGATTATATGGGATTTAATTCAGCATGGGGGTATTGGATATCTGCTTGGATGGGAAATGTAGCTTTTGTTATCATGCTATGTTCTTCGTTATCAGCTTTTCTTCCAATTTTCGGTGATGGTACTAATTCAGCTTCATTGATTGTCAGCTCAATTCTAATCTGGAGCATTACAGCCTTATGTGCAAAAGGCGTGAAATCTGCCTCATTTCTTAATCTTATTACAACAGCTATAAAGGTTATTGCAATACTGATATTTATTGCGTTTGTAATTTATGGCTTTGATTTTAAGGTTTTTAATCATGATATTTGGGGGGTAAGTATTGGAACAACAGTATTTACTCAAGTAAAAGAAACAATGCTTATTACATTGTGGGTTTTTATAGGTATTGAAAGCGCCTGTGTTTTTTCTGGGCGTGCCAAAAAACGCCAAGATATAGGGCATGCTACGGTTATAGGTTTTTTGGTGGTCTTTGTTATTCTTTTTATGGTTTCTGTACTACCATTTGGTATATTTCACACACATGAATTAGCTACTCTATCTACCCCTTCAACAGCTGGAATACTTGAGCACATTGTAGGCAGTATAGGAAAGAAATTCATAGATCTAGCGATGCTTATTGCTATATTAGGAGCTCTTTTAGCGTGGATATTGCTTGCTGCAGAAGTTCCGTATACAGCTGCAGTGCGAGATCGGCTGTTCCCAAAAATTTTTGCAAAAACCAATGCTACTACTTCTCCGATTGGATCGCTATATGTTACTGCATTATTCCAGCAAATATACATAATAATTGCTTACTTCAGCCATTCTGGATACTTAAAAACTTTATCACTTGCTACAGCTATGATAATCATTCCGTATTTTCTATCAGCTGCGTATTCTTTGATGTTATCTGTGACTGGGAAAACATACGAATATGATAATCATGATAGAATCAGAAATTGTATTGTATCCTCTGTAGCATTATTATATTGCGCATGGCTACTATATGCAGCAGGAGTATATTTATTACTATCCACTACTCTCTACGTAGTTGGTACGATCGTTTATATTGCGACTAGAATCAGTAGTGGTAGTAAAATATTTACACGAGCTGAGCTAGTCATTGTTAGCATAATATTGATAGCAGGCCTCTATGCAATCTCGTCTCTATAAAAATATTTTCTAGGTAGAAACCTGTACTGGACACAAAACTCCAGAACTCTCCAAGATTAGCATTTGTATTTTTTGTTAATACCACTACAATCGCGTTATAGGCATTAGAGCTTTATTACTAATCATACGTTATTCTTTTGCCTGATTCCAAAATATCTTGGTCAAGTTTTAATGGTATGAAAAAAACCATAGAAATAAGATGCTATGAGAAAAATAGGTATGAAGCAGAACAAAATTCAATTTCAGAATAGGTATCAGTTTAGTAAAATTTCTAGAAAATTATGGTACTGAAAAAAAACAGTGTTTTGATAAGCTTAGGAAACTACGTTGACCTAAGGATTTTGTTGTCTGAATGCAGTTATATGACTTGCTGTTGCTTAAAAAAAAATTAGAAATTTACATTTCAATATAATTCTTGTAGAGCTCAGATAGTAGTATCTCGCAACTTGAACTAGCCAGACAATTGGATATTTCGGCGAATACTGGAGCGATAATTTATCATAAACTAGCACAAGTAAATGGGGAGAGATGTTGAAAAACCTCTTGCAGGAGCGGTTGAAATTGATGACACTTATTGGGTAGGAAAGAAGAAAAGAAAGCATGGTCGTGGTTCAAAAACACAATCCTATTTCTTGCTGCCGTTAAAAAGAACGGTGAAAATCACTCGATGCTGATCAAGTTGAACATAGTCTTTGCTTCAAACATACAGCTGTAATTGTTGGTGATAGCAAAGAACCTGATTAAGACGCTTTTGTTTAAATTGGGTGAATGCCATTTTTTGAAAACTTAAAATCGACATTAGCTGGGACATATCACAAGTTTTCTCTTGTACATCCACCAGAACATCTTGCTACTTTCTAGTATGGTTTTTGAATATAAGATTTGGTCTTGGTGGTGTGATCGAGTCCTTACAAATTTTACCTATGCCAAAACACCTTTTAAAGCTAGCTGAATGGATTTACTTGGTGAATTTAAAATGAACCATTTAGCGTTCTCATTAATGGCTTTTTTCAAATTGATCAGGCTTAACGTTACTATATGCTTTTGTGGTCATGTGTTTTTGATTTTACTAATAACACATCATAACATCTAATTTAAGTGAGTTTATTATAGTAAGAATTATTAACGTTGAAATCTTAGTGAAGAAGCTATATTATGACTCACATTCCGCTATTATGCACCCTTAGCTCAGCTGGATAGAGCATTTGACTTCGAATCAAAAGGTCGGGCGTTCGAATCGCTCAGGGTGCACCAAGCTGAATAAGGATTGCAGAAAATCATTCACTTCTAAAATCATCACGCTTTCTACGCATTTTCTACACTTGAAATAGAATATAATCAATTTTAAGTATGGTCACAATACGACTTAAAGATCCTAATCTTGGGGGTAGTTGGCTCAAACCATATCGGTTGCACCAGGCTTTCGGCGATTATAAATATTAGTTACGTTCTACGCATGTTCTACAAATTCAATCTCTAGCAACGCTCTACTAGCCATCTCATAAAATCTACATCCATCTCATCTGACCATTTATCCAGCGAGTATTTGTAGCTTTCGTTGATCAGAGTGATTACTTGCTCAGATTTCAGCTGCAAGTCTTTTTCATGTAAAATTTTACTGATGAGTTTGACCGCTTCAATATAAAGTGTGTTGTGCCATACGTGAAGATTGCGAGGTTTGGAGATGGACTTGATGCTGCTTGATACGACATCATTGCTCCTTCTGGAGCCAATGAGATCATCTACTGCGCAGTTAAGACTATGGATAAAATATTTGCAAAGCATGGAAATACGAATGCCCACCTTCTTTTGCAGGAGATTGTACTTTGTAAGTAGTGCAAGCTGTTTGCCTTGGTCTAATTATGCGTCCATTCGATTCATGATTTTATTTGATTTCTTTTGCACAGGAATATGGGTTTATAAACTAGTGTGTAATTTACTAAATTACTGCTTATTATGTATATACTGACAATTTATACTCTCTCTCTAAAAAGAGTACTGGGGTTGTTTTGTAATGTTAACTTTTATAAGTCTCGATCTATCTTTTATCTTAGTAGGAGATAAGCAAAAATCTCGTTACTTTCTGTAAATATGGCACTTTAGGGAATGTTTTTTAGGACAAAATTTTACTATTTTTAAGTAAAAAAGCACACTTTCCTCGTAAAAAATTTTTAAAGGGAAAGTTATGAAGAATATAACGCTAAAGAGTAGATTTTATGTAGAGTTTAAAAACAGAACATCATTTCTTTTTTGGGAAAGAATTTTTATAAAATCATTAAAAATGTCTTCTGAAGCTTAAGTATATAGACACTTATAGCCTTATGCTACATTTCTACATAAATATTTATAATTCCCTAGCTTCACCCATTGTATTTAGTATATTATACTGTTCAGACAGCTCTCCCATTAGGTCAATGCCTTGCATTTTCAAGAACTCGTCTACAAAATTAAATCTTGTATTAGCTGCTAAAGCCTGGCCGTCTGCCAAATGCTCAAATCAAACTCCCATTTCATTACCAGGACTACTAGCTTGGGTTGCTGCAATAGAAAATAAAGCTATTTTATGATTTTTACCTTTGGTTAAACAAGTAGCACCTGAATACTCATCAGGTAAATCTTTTATTGGATGATCAACCAAATTATCCGGATATTTTTCTAGCAAAGCATTATATATTCCAATCCCTGGTATTTCATCATATGAAGCATTTTTAGGATAAGCAGCAATTACTCTTCCACCGGTTTCTAAAAAACTTCTTAATATATTTGGACGTATAAGAACAGTTGATAATCGTTGGGGATGAGCAGCAATTTCTAGAGAAACAAGTCCTTGGGGGGCAAGTGCAACACCATCTGTTCTTAACGGAGTTGGTGGAAGTCTTGTATGAATCACACATACCGTACCGGAATCACTATGAGATTTAAGCAACTCAGTCATTGAAGATTCATAACAAGCTTGAATTCCGCCAACAAATGTTGGTCTATTCGCTGCATCTTCATCTTTTGATATGAGTTCACCATCTATTGCCACTTTTCTCCAAGCTTCTTTAACTTGTATGTCAGGATGAACAGAAACGCAATTTTCCATAAGGGCTTCTAAGCTAATGATTGATTTATATTGCATGCGTATTCCTTAATATGACTTGATTTAAAGCGATAATCTCATATACTTTTAACTAAAGCAAAGATACTAAATTAGGTATTTCATGGTCGCACTCACGAGCATCAAACGTCATAAAACAACACCGGTAAAGATAGGCAATTTTGTTATTGGCGGCGATGTTCCGATATTAGTTCAGAGTATGACTAATACCGATACCGCTGATGCATTTGCTACATTTAAGCAAATCAAAGAACTTCATTTGGCTGGTTCTGAAATAGTTAGAATTACAGTAAATAATGATGCAGCGGCAAAGGCTGTGCCATTGATTTATGAAATGCTACTTAAAGAAAATTTGCATATTCCTTTAGTCGGTTGCTTTCATTATAATGGCCATAAGCTGCTTACTGATTATCCTGAATGCGCAATTGCACTTGCTAAATACCGGATCAACCCTGGCAATGTTGGGTTCGGCCAAAAACGTGATCGACAATTTGAGATGATGATTGAATGTGCGATTAAGCATAATAAGCCGGTGCGAGTTGGTGTAAATTGGGGAAGTCTGGATCAGGATTTATCTACCAAATTAATGGATGAAAACAGTAAGTTGCCTGAGCCAAAATCTGCTGATGAAGTGATGCGCGAAGCTTTAGTGTGCTCTACCCTGCTCAGCGCGAAGCATGCTGAAGGCATTGGGTTGCCGGCAAGTAAGATTGTGATTTCTGCTAAAGTAAGCCGAGTTCAAGATTTGATTGTAGTTTATCAGGAGCTTGCAAAACGTTCAAGTTATGCGCTGCATTTAGGGCTAACAGAAGCCGGTATGGGTAGTAAAGGCATTGTTGCTACGACTGCCGGGCTCTCAATATTATTGCAACAAGGAATTGGCGATACAATTCGCGCTTCTCTAACGCCAAGTCCTGGTGATTCTCGAACAAAAGAAGTAACAGTTTGTCAGGAAGTTTTGCAATCTCTAGGCTTACGGTCATTTACTCCCCAAATCAGTGCTTGTCCAGGTTGTGGAAGAACAACCAGCACCTATTTTCAGGAATTAGCAGAAAATATCCAAGGTTATATCGCTGAAAATATGCCGGTCTGGAAAGATTTGTACCCAGGTGTTGAAACAATGAATATTGCAGTGATGGGATGTATTGTAAATGGCCCTGGCGAAAGCAAACATGCTAATATAGGAATTAGTTTGCCTGGAAGTGGTGAGTTACCTGTGGCACCGGTATTTATTGATGGTCAAAAAACTCATACTTTGCGTGGTGATCATATAGCTGATGAATTTAAAGTGATTTTAAAAGAATATATCTCAACGAAATATAGCCGATGCAATACATAAAGGTCGTCAGCATACAATAAACGAAGCTAAAGTTATTTAGTAAGCTTTATAAAACTTTGTTGTATTCAATCTAATAAATATTATTATTAGGCCACTATAGTGAGGACTCTGAAAGTAGTTTTATCTTCTTGATTTCCTCTTGATTTGCCGATGATACAGCAATAAAAAGTCGTTCTTCATGTATGGGTGGTACCGCGTGAACAGCGCCATAGGTACCTGTTAAAAAAGCATATTCTTGCCCAAAATTGCCTGAAAATGTACCAAAAGTATCTATCATTTTTTCTAATTCTTGTCTCTTTAGCAATTCATAATCAACGTAATTATCGGTTGAATCTATTGATATTAACGGAGCGTGCGTTTCGTTGCCAAAATAATTCCTAACATTAGCTTTCAAGTTAAACTCTTCACTCCTTTCGGCTAGCTCTAAGAGAGATACAGCTCTCTTTTCGGCTGGAAGTAAGGAAAATAAAGTTGAAGGTCCTTTAAGAGAAAATACCGCAATATGCTCATTTTTCTTACAGCCTCGATCATCAGAAGTGTGATCCAAAATTTGAGCTATGCAAGGGTCTGTATGCCAATCATGGAAATCAAATTGAGAGGTTCCAACAGAAGCTCTAGCGCTAACCACAGCAGATTCATCTAATACTACGTTATTTACTAATTTAACAATAAGCTCAGTTATCGGATTGGAAATTTTATCATTTTCAGGAGCTAATGATTCAATAAAAAGTTTCAAACCACTACTTAGATTTTGTAGATCCCCAAAATTGTTGTATTTTTGCTCAGTATATATATGCAACTGGTTTAAAAGATTTTTATCATCCGCTGACAACCTAAGATCAAAGCTTAAAGCCGGCTGTTCAAGGCTTAATTGCGCAATAACTTGGTGGAATTCTTCATGTAGGTATTGTCCTTCATCAACATAACAAAAATTATTCGCGCTTACTGGTGCTAAAGAATCGAAATAAGTACTAGGGCACTGCTCTAATGAATGATCCAGAATATCTATCATATCTATACCTTTAATTTAAGGTGAAAGTATAGCATTTTTTTTCATATTCATATCAACATGAATGTGTTTTATGTACAAGTTTATAACATATGGACAGATTTATATAGAGCTAATGGATGAGAATTAAAGAGAGATAGGTTTGTGGTAATGTTATTTCACTTAAGAGTATATTGCCGTTATCGTGGGGAGAAGATACAGGACAATTGCATGAAATTTTCAGAGTGCCAAAGTAGGCTAAATATGGTAAGAGAGCTAAAATGAAAAATAAAGCAGAAAATAAGCAAGAAACCCAAGAGCACATAAAATTACTAAAAATAGAAACGCGGAAAGAAAAAGATTTATTAATGTTGTTAAAATCAAAAAGATTAGAAATAGCGAAAGCGCAAAATGTTTCGCCATATGTAGTATTTCATGATAAGACATTGGTAGAAATTATAAAAGTAAAGCCCGGATCAATTGATAAAATGTCAGAAATAATAGGTATTGGTTAGGCTAAGATTTAACGCTATGGGGTCGAGTCTTTTTAGATATACTATTCTCTAATGGTTACAATTAATCATAAAACACGATA
>CAMDPW010000002.1 GCA_945905715.1 Rickettsia typhi | reverse complement strand
TTACCATACAAAGATATAAAAGAATTATAGGAAATAAAATGCATTCCAGAGATTCGGCAAGACAACAAAATGAAGCTATAATAGCTGTCTCAATTTTAAATAAATTTACAGCTATCGGAATGCCAATATCAAAACTTGTTGCCTAAATTTTGATTTACAAGGAAGGGCGGACGGTCATGCAACAATGTCCATCAGATATGTTAATATATTATCTCATTTGCCACCACGACATTTAATTAACAAATTCACATGTTTTTGATTTTATTATAACACACAACAACATCTAATTCAAGTTAATTCACTATAGTTGATTTACTCGTTACGAGCTAATAGCTTTCTTAAGCGATTAAGCTAACCGTTAGGTCTGTCCAGACGATGTTTAAATAATGATCCCTATAGTCACACAGCAGGCTTCAATGGTCAAATTAGATATTTAGGCTGTCCTCTACGTGACTTTTTGAGTAACTTTCTAAGGCTTGACACATTTATGATTTTGAGATATCGTTGCTTTGTATTTAAGATCACCAGGGGTGCTGACTTTATTTTTTACATATTGTCGGCTGAGAAACACCCTTAAACCTGCTCTGGTTAATGCCTGCGGAGGGAGTGTGAAGTAAGAATAAAAATTTATTCCTGCAATTCTGTAGTAATATTATTGAATTTCTTTGCTTTTCATATGTTCCTCTAGAAGAATTTTTGAGGAAAATGATAAAAGATCAGTTTTTTAAGCTCACACTTGTAACTAATAAATCAAATAAATTTTTAGATAATTATCTAGAATTTGTTAGTATTTGTGCGGAATCTGGCATTACTTTAGTACAACTTCGTGAAAAAAACCTCTCTTATGAAGATTTACTTGAGTTTGGTGGGCAGCTCAAGTCTCTCCTAGGAAAATTTTTAATCCCCCTCATTGTTAATGACTATACTGAGCTTGCATACCAATTAGATGTAGATGGCGTACACTTGGGCCAATCAGATGAGAATGTAATCGAGGCACGTCGTAAGCTAGGTACTGATAAGATTATTGGTCTTACTGTTGACTCTATTGAACAACTCTGTGTTGCAAACACATTACCAATAAATTACGTTGGTATTGGCGCTATATTTTCTACCAACAACAAGATTAATGTTCCAGGTATTTGGGGTGCTAATGGTTTAGAGAAAATAGCTCAACTTTCAAAACATCCTATCATTGCGATTGGTGGCATTAGCGAAACTAACGCACATGCAGTTATGAAGGCAGGTGCAAATGGTATAGCTGCAATTGAGGCATTTCATGAAGCTCGTGACCCAAGTGCTACAACTAAAAATTTACGTAATATTGTATATGGTATCAATCATGCTTGAACAAATCATCAAAACACTAACAGAGATCAAAAAAGTTAAGCCGTTGGTGTTAAACATTACCAATTATGTGACCATGGATTTTATGGCAAATGCTCTGCTTGCAATGGCTGCTGCACCTATTATGACAGTATGCGATGAAGAGCTAGAGGAATTGGTAAAGATTGCAAATTGCATCAATATTAATATCGGTACCTTGGAGGAATCATTTATCAAGCGATGTTACAAAATTTTAGACCTTGCAAAACTTTATAAAAAACCTCTTATTCTTGACCCAGTTGGTAGTGGCGCAAGTCTGATACGCACTAAAACAGCTAAAATCATTATGGAACATGCAGATATTGTAAGAGGTAATGCAAGTGAAATCATCTCTTTGCAGGACGAGAGTAGCTTAACATTTGGTGTAGAATCAATTCACTCTACAGCCCAAGCTAAAGATATAGCTATAGAGCTTTCTAGAAAATATGGATTTACAGTTGTTGTGAGTGGTCAGGTTGATTTTATCACAAACGGAAAGAAAGAGGCTGAAATACCATTTGGCTCACCTTTTATGCCACTAGTAACAGGGATGGGATGTACATTAACTGCTATAATTTCTGTATTTAGAGGCGTATTGAACGATTCTTTTGAAAGTGCACAACTTGCTACAATTTACTTTGGGTTATGTGGACAGTTAGCAGAACAACAAGCACGATACCCAGGAACATTCCGCACTGCCTTTATAGATCAGTTATATGAAGCTAATTTCGTAAAGATGAGAAGGCTTTATGAGAAATGAGATCAATATTTATTGCCAGTCTCACATTCTGGAACTAGCTGAAAGTTCTATGCAAAAATTTAACTATGAAATCAAATATGTTAGCCATATTAGAACGGTAGTAGTGTTAATTTCACAGAAAACGGTTGGTATTAGGAATCTGACTCCTGAAATTATTTCTTATTTTAGAGAATTTTTATGAAGTATAGATGCTTGTCTATCGCTGGATTTGATAGCTCAGGTGGCGCTGGTATACAGGCTGACCTTAAAACATTTTCTGCGCTAGGGTGTTACGGAATGACCGTTCTAACTGCTCTACCAATACAAAATACCTGTGGCGTTAGAAGCTGCTATGACATTCCGCTTAAAGCAATCGAAGAGCAGCTTGAAGCTGTATTTGATGATATTGTGCCTGACAGCATTAAAATTGGAATGTTATTCTCCGAGCCTATCATAGAGGTTGTAGCAAGTTTTTTAGCGAAATACGCTGTGGGTATTCCCATAGTTCTTGATACTGTAATGGTAGCAAAAAGCGGTGATAAATTGTTATTACCAGAAGCTGTGAATGCTTTAAAAACTAGACTTATACCACTTGTCACGATTATTACACCGAATCTACCTGAAGCTTATACTCTTGTAGGCCGAACGCAAGAATTCGAGGTCTTGGGTGCAAAACTCTTGAAGCTTGGGTCAGAAGCGGTATTGCTTAAGGGTGGTCATAGCAGCGGTAATACCTCTGATGATTTATTTCTAGATCAACAAGGCATACGCGCACTACTTAAAGCAGAGCGTATTGAGTCTAGAAATACTCATGGTACCGGATGTACATTGTCTGCAGCGATATGCGCATTTCTTAGCAGAGGCATTGCACTATTTGACGCTTGCAAGTATGCAAAGCATTATCTCTTTGAGGCAATACTTGCATCGAAAGAACATTCAGTAGGTAAAGGTTGCGGTCCTGTGAATCACTTCTATCATTTACAACCCACTATTAACAAAACTGTCGAGGATTAGTTTATGAAACTATCAAAAAAAGCTTGGGAAGAGTCTTCTAAAATTATTGAAGCGATTAAAAGTCACCCTTTCAATCAAGAATTAATGCAGGGGACGCTTGCACGAGATAAATTTGCTTACTATATCGAGCAAGATGCTTTGTATTTGCAAGATTTTGCCAGATGTCATGCTATTCTAGCATCCAAAGTGCCACTTGAATATGTAAGATATTTCTTGCGCTATTCAGACTGTGCATTTATTGCAGAACAAGAAGTGGTGCACCAATTTTTTAGAAAAACTTTTAATTTTCAAGAGACTGGGTTACTTACTTCCGCAACTCTTAGCTATACAAGTTACTTGCTTCGCATCTGTTCAATTGAGTCAGTAGAAGTAGGGATTGCAGCAGTATTACCGTGTTTTTGGATCTATCGTGAAGTGGGGCTCGATATTGCCAAATATTACGACCAGCACAATCCTTTTGCTCGTTGGATTGAAACTTATGCTAGTGATGATTTCGGGGTTTCGGTAAATGAGGTTATCAGTATTTTTGATGCACTTGCTAAAAATACAACAAATACCACGCGACAAAAAATGTTAGAAGCTTTCTATAAAAGCGCATGTTTAGAATGGCACTTTTGGAATGATGCTTATTATAAAAATGTCTTTGATGCTGTTACAGTAAGAAACTTCTCTACATTAAATCTTAATGGATAATGATCATCATCTCATTAGATCAAATAAAAGAAATACACATGACCTCTAAGATTAATACATTACAAAGATTACCTAAAGAAGTATGGATTGGATTTTTAGCTAGCTTTTCAGAAGCGTTGAATATGGCTTTATTTCCGTTTCTTCTTCCTTATTTGTCAGGATTAATTTTTCATAACGCAGATGCACCAATTTCGTTAATATACGGCTACAGCATTCTATCAATTGCATCTGCCATAGCTTATCCTCTAGGGAGTTATTATTTTGGCTATATGGGAGATAAAATTGGCAGAAAATGGAGTTGCACCTGGTCAGCTTTTGGCTTAGGTATTGCTACAGTCTTGATAGGTTTTGTCCCAATAGATTTTGATGTATTCTGGGTGTGGATTTTATTTTTATGCGCAAATTGTTTGCAATATCTTTTTTCTGGTGGTGAATATTATAGTGTCATTATTTATTCGCTAGAACACTCGAATTATAGCAAGCCAGGATTTGTAAGTGGACTGAGTTGTTTATTTGCAGTGTTAGGATTAATTTCTGCTCAAGCTTTAACTTATTTAAGTATAAATAACACTTGTCATTTTCATTGGAGATGGTGTTTCATTATAGCTGGCATATTTTCAATGACTTGCTTTTTTATTAAATTTTACTGTCTGGAAAGCCCGGAGTTTGAGATTAAGTCTCAAAATAAAATAATAAATATTGATCATTTTAGAAAAAATATAGCAAGACTATTTATGATACTTGGGTTATTTTCTAGTATGTATGCATACATATTCATTTTTTTACCTACTCAAGTATCTTTTTCACCTCAGAATGAATCGTCACAAATGACCTCCTTAGTAATATACGGATTATGTCTGGTAATGTTCGGATATTTCTCAGACATTGTTGGTCATGTTAAGATTATGCTTGCTGGCATTACCATGTTTGCATTTGTATTAATTGTTTGCCTCCCCTATCTACAAGAGTATTTTTTTGCTATCCAGATTTTACTTACTATTTGTGCAGCTCTTTTTATTGGACCAATACACTATTGGAGTATAAAGCAGTTTCATCCTGAAGAGCGGTGTCGTGGCGTATTAATTGGCGGAGGTATAGGAAGTAGTGTGTTTTTTGGTATAACATCGCCCATATGCTTGTTGTTGAGTGATTACTATAAAAACTTATATGGAACTCTAATCTATATCATTCCTATAATTTGCATAGGTATTGTAATTCTATATTTAGAGCCTCTTAACTCTAAAAAATATTATAAGTCACTCACCAGATGCTAAATAATTAATTTTTGTTGGTATTAATAAAATATTGTATAATACAAACTCAGTCATTCATTTTAATTGAGGCAACATTGATTATGTAAAGGCGCTGATACTACTCATAAATTATTCAATATTCTACGATGTTACTTCGTCTAGATATTGAAAATGTACAAGGAAAAAAAATAGTATAATGGCACACATATCTCGAACAGTAGAAATGAAAGAATTAGGTTATAATGCTCTTCAATAAAAATGGAGCAGAAAATGAAGAAGCAAAACATATCATTAGAGGTAATAGCCGGTGAACTAACGATGGCGCAAATTACCAGTAAATAAGGGGTTCATGCCAATCAAATATATAAATGAAAACAAGAAACTCTGGAGTCTATGGTCTCTAATTTTAAAAGTCAGTCCTAGTAGTTAGATACCAGCCAGGAAAACCTTGTAAAGAATTAATATGAATAGATTGGACAGTTGACAGTTGAGAGAGGCTGGATCAAAAAAATCTAATATTTTTGGATTTGGAGGTTAAAAAAATGATTGAAGCGATTCCCAATCTAATCATAGAAGGCAGTATGAATTGATTGAGTGAAATCGCTCTCTACTAATGGATTGATAAAATGAGTAATAAATTTAGGAGAGATTACATCTTAGCAAAAAATTTGTTTGGACAAATGTGGCCACTATACTTGGTGGCATACATATCAACTACTACTATTTAATTCAACCCACGGTTATTTTTACATCACTTAGTTAAAATCTAATCTCTAAATTTTCATTAATTCTACCAAATTATGTACGTGGTCATTTTTAGTTAAACTAATACAAAATATTGTTAAGGCCTTACTTAAATTCTATTCTATTTTGTGTATTAATTAGTTGTTTTGCGGTACGTTTTTAAAAAATATTATGATTCATAAACAACTTACTATATTGTATGTTATTAATGATATGTTTATGTCAAGTAGACAATCAAGATTGCTTTTAGCCTGATAAATTTCTTGCAATTATCATGAAAATCAAATATAAAACTTTTACTTACTGATTTTATTACGTACGCAGGGTTAATTTTTAGTGCTCTATATGAGTTTTGCCTTGCGGAGGTTTAACTAAAAAGATTGAGGCATTATAATGACTACACTCCCTACTTTTACAATCAAAGAAATGATTGATGCTGGTGTTCACTATGGACATAAAGCAATGCGCTGGAATCCAGAAATGGGTCCTTATCTCTACGGAACCAAAGATGGTATTCATATTATTGATTTACAACAAACCGCAACTATGCTTCATAGAGCATTGCAAGTAATACGGGATGTAGCTAAAAGACAAGGTAAGATTCTTTTTGTTGGAACAAAGCGACAAGCCTCAGAGCATATTCAAGAAGCTGCAAAAAGATGTGGTCAGTTTTATGTTAATAAAAGATGGCTTGGCGGTACGTTAACCAATTGGAAAACTGTTTCTCAATCAATTAAAACTTTATATGCTTTAGAAAAAATGACCGCTGAGTCTGAGAGTGGAGAGGGCTTAAAACTTAGTAAAAAAGAATTATTAGATATTGAAAGAAAATGTCGAAAACTTGAAAACTCATTGGGTGGTATTCGTGAAATGAATGGCAAGCCTGATATGATTTTTGTAATTGACACCAACAAAGAAAGCTTAGCTATTAAAGAGGCGCAAAAATTAAATATTCCAATAGTAGCTATTGTGGATTCAAACTCTTATCCACATGGCATAGACTATATTATTCCTGGTAACGATGATGCGACCAGAGCTATTAAGTTGTTTTGTGGTTTAGTGTCAGATGCAATATTATCTGGTGTCGAGCATTCTTTGATTTCATCTGGTGTTGATATAAGAAAAGTTAAAGGACAGCGATCTGAAGATCAAATTAAGGAAGAGATCAGTGATATTAAGCTTGATTTAACGACTTATAAAGCGATAGAAAAACCACATGGTAAAAAAGTTGTAGAAGTTATTACTAAATTAGATGCAACAAAAAAAGCAGGACCTACGAAAATTAAATCTTTAGAAAGAGTTGCCGCAGAAATAGAGATAGTTTCTGCGATTGAAGAAGTAGTAACTCTAAAAAACTAGCAATTACTAAAAAGAAATAAGAAGTTTAAGGTGTTAAGGAATATAGCGGGGTAATAAAATGAGTGGTATTTCTGCAGTATTGGTAAAAAGATTACGCGAAACTACAGGCGCTGGTATGATGGATTGCAAGAGAGCTTTAGAAGAAACCAAAGGCGATTTTGAAGTGGCTATCGATTGGTTACGCAAGAAAGGTATAGCAGCTGCCAGTAAAAAATCTAGCAGAGTTGCAGCAGAGGGTTTGGTAGCTGTTGCGTTTAATGCAAATAAAACTGTTGGCGCAGTCATAGAGCTTAATTCAGAAACTGATTTTGTTGCACGTAATAACAAATTCCAAAAGCTAGTAGGCTATATTACGACTGCCGCTGTTAATGTTGATACATTAGAACATCTTAAAGAGGCAAAACTTTTCACTGGTCGGACTGTAAAAGATGAATTAACAGAAAACATCGCAGTTATTGGCGAAAATTTGAATTTGCGCCGTATGACAAAGATCTCCGTAAAAAATGGTTTGGTAGCAAGCTACGTACATAATGATGTGGCAACAGACATGGGTAAAATTGCAGTACTCGTGGGGCTGGAATCTAATATAAATGCGGCAAAATTACAGACTTTTGGCAAGCAACTAGCCATGCATATTGCAGCTGCTAAGCCAATTGCTTTAAATATAGAGCAAATTGATATAAAGTCAGTGCAGCGTGAAAAAGATATTTTTTCTGAACAAGCAAAAAATTCTGGTAAGTCGCAAGACATTATTGATAAAATGATAGAAGGTCGTATTAAAAAGTTCTATCAAGAAGTAGTATTGCTTGAGCAAGTGTTTGTAATCGATGGTAACACAAGAGTTCAAGATATTATTTGTAACTTTGCTACAGATAATCATGGCGAAATTAAAGTAACAGGATTTGCAAGTTTTGAGCTTGGTCAAGGCATTGAAAAAAAAGAAGAGGATTTTGTTAGTGAAGTTGCCACGGTTATAGGCAACAAATGATCGATTCATTTCTATGAACAGATATAAGTACTCAAGAGTTCTGTTGAAACTTTCTGGTGAAGCTTTGATGGGTAATGCAAAGTTTGGTCATGACATAGAGATCGTTAATAAAATCTGTAAAGAAATTAAATCAATACATGATGACGGTATCAAGATTTGCTTGGTTGTTGGCGGTGGCAATATTTGTCGCGGAGTTTCAGCCTCTACTACTGGCATGGAAAGAGTTAATGCTGATTATATAGGTATGTTAGCAACTGTAATAAATGCTCTTGCTTTGCAATCAGCATTTGAATTAATAGGGGTTGATAGTAGAGTTTTGTCAGCAATTAATATTTCTACAATATGTGAACCATATAATCGTCGTAATGCTCTAGAACATATGGCGAATGGTAAGATAGTAATTTTTGCCGCAGGTATAGGGAGTCCATTTTTTTCAACTGACACAGCAGCTGTCCTGCGCGCTATAGAAACACACTGTGATGTATTATTAAAGGCTACACAAGTTGACGGTGTGTATTCTGCGGATCCAAAAAAAGACATCAGAGCAAAAAAATATCACTCAATTTCTTATCAGGAAGTTATTGCTCATGACCTTACCGTGATGGATATTTCATCTATATCTTTAGCTCAAGAAAATCATTTGCCAATTATTGTTTTTTCTATGCATAATGAGGGCGAATTAGCTAAAGTACTTAAAGGACAAGGCGAATTTACAACCATTAAATAAGATATCATTATGGAAGATATTAAGAACGATTTAACAAAAAGGATGGATGGAGCTATTAAAGCATTAAATCATGATCTAAAAGGCTTAAGAACTGGTAGGTCTTCTCCTAATTTTCTAGATTCTGTCACAGTTGAAGTTTATGGTGATAGACTTCCTATGAGTCAAGTAGCAAATGTTACAGTACAAGATCCAAAGTTAATCGTAGTACAGGTATGGGATAAAAGTATTGTTAAAGCAGTTGAGAAAGCAATTAATATTGCTGATTTAGGAGTTACTGCTTCAGCTGATGGTCAGTTAGTGAGAGTGCCAATACCAGCGCTTAGTGAGGATAGACGCAAAGAGTTGGTTAAGGTAGCTCATAAATTTGCTGAGAATTCTAGGGTAGCCATAAGAAATATTCGTCGTGATGGAGGGGATCTTATTAAAAAAATGGAAAAAGATCATGGTATCTCACAGGATGAAATTCATAAAACACTTGATGATGTCCAGAAACTAACTGATGAGTATATTAAAAAAATTGACCATTTTTTGGTTGATCGCGAAAAAGAAATTATGCATATCTAACTGATAACTGTAAGCTTGAGATGGAATTATGCTTAAAAGTAAATCTTTCCAGGAGATAATAAGTTCTCTTGATGCTTTTTGGAAGAGACATAATTGCGCTATTATTCAGCCATATGATTTAGAAATGGGCGCCGGCACTTTTCATACTGCAACTACTTTATATTGCTTAGGAATGAAGCCGTGGAGAGCAGCTTACGTACAGCCTTCAAGGAGACCTACTGATGGAAGATACGGCATTCATCCCAATAGAATGCAAAAATTTCATCAATATCAAGTTATTTTGAAACCATCTCCAGAAAATCTTCAGGATCTTTATTTGCAAAGCTTAAAAGAAATAGGGATCGATTATACCGAGCACGATATTAGATTTGTTGAAGACGATTGGGAGAGTCCAACTCTTGGTGCGTCTGGTCTTGGCTGGGAAGTGTGGTGCGATGGTATGGAAGTAAGTCAGTTTACTTATATGCAGCAGATGGGAGGTATTGAGTGTAATCCCGTATCTGGTGAGATTACTTACGGCTTAGAGAGAATTGCTCTGTATATTCAAGGCAAGGAAAATGTTTATGATTTAGATTATAATGATTTCGATAATATAGAAAACCGCATTTCTTATGGCGATATTTTTCAGGAAAACGAGAAGCAATTTTCTGCTTATTGCATGGAATATGCGGATATCAATAAATTATATACACATTTTCAAGATGCTGAACAGGAATGTGAAGCTTTATTAAAACCTAAACTTACCCTTCCTGCCTACGAACAGTGTATTAAAGCAAGTCATATTTTTAATGTATTGGATGCAAGAGGCGTGATTAGCGTGACTGAAAGAGCATTCTATATTGCCAGAGTAAGAGTTTTAGCAAAAAAATGCTGTGAATCTTGGCTGGATGGCACTAAATAAGATTAGGAATAAGATGGCAGAATTGTTATTTGAAATATATGGCGGAGAAATTCCAGCTAAGTTACACAATAAGGCAATAGAGAATTTACAAAACTTATTTAGTGTGCAAGCTTTGAAGCTGGGAGTTAGATATGATCGAATTAATTGTTATATTACGCCTAGAAGGTTAGTTCTAATTGTCAAGAGCCTTAATCGCATTGCATGTGATAGTGTTATTGAAAAAAAAGGTCCGAAGGTCGGGTCTCAGCAGCAAGCAATATACGGATTTCTTAAAACTCATAATATTACTGAACAAGATTTAACCATAAAGGAAATAAAAGGGCAAAAATTTTATTTTGCTAATATAATAGTTACTGAACAAAGTTTACAAGAAATTATTGTTCAAATGATCAATTATATTCTGCATTTTTTTCCATGGCCCAAAACTATGCGTTGGGAAGAAGGCAATATTAGATGGATTAGACCAATAAGCAATATTTTATGCTTACTTGATAGGAGAGTAGTTCCAATTAATCTCGGTCATTTAATAGCAAATAATTTGAGTTTTGGCCATTACTTCATGTCTAAACAAAGCTTTACTATAAAAGATGCTAAAGAGTATAAAAAACAACTTGAGAGTAATATGGTTGTCTTAGACTCACAAGAAAGAAGTAAAACTATATTAGCGCAAGCTCAAATTATTTCAGATGAGCTGGGATTACAATTAGTTCATGATGAGTTGTTGTTGGAGGAGGTGGTAGGTTTAGTTGAATATCCAGTTGTTTTGCTTGGTAAGATTGATCAAGGATTTTTACAAGTGCCAAAAGAAGTGTTAATAAGCACTATGAGAACTCATCAAAAATATTTTTCTTTATTAGATCAAAAAGGTAATGTTGCGCCATATTTTATTTTTGTGTCCAATATAATTAGCCATAAAGTACAGCAAATTATTCAAGGTAATGAAAGAGTGCTTAGGGCGCGTTTATGTGATGCAAAATTTTTT
This sequence comes from Rickettsia typhi, assembly GCA_945905715.1. Lineage (GTDB taxonomy): Bacteria > Pseudomonadota > Alphaproteobacteria > Rickettsiales > JABSSG01 > JAGVLN01. Next base: position 72,104 of record CAMDPW010000002.1, on the reverse strand, counting down.
TACGATCAAGATAAAAACACAACTTTGCGCTCAAGAGTGAGTAATTTAAATCAAGTTGTTTTTCATACAAAACTGGGCAGCGTTTATGACAAAACAATAAGGATTATAGATTTATCCAACAAAATTGCCGAGCAATTAGAATATAAAGATAGAGCCATTATAGAAAACGCAGCTTTGCTTGCTAAAGCCGATTTGACAACTAATTTAGTTATAGAGTTTCCTGAATTACAAGGAGCTATCGGTAAGTATTATGCACTCAGTGAAGGAGAGTCAGTGCAAGTTGCTGATGCAATTTTTGAACATTATTTACCAGTTGGTAGGACAGATTTTTGTCCACATTCAATCGAAGGAGCGATACTATCAATTGCCGATAAACTTGACTCTATATGCGGTTTATTTTCCATAGATGAAACGCCCACAAGCTCAAAAGATCCATATGGATTAAGAAGAAATGCCTTAGGCATCATTAGGATAGTGATCGAACATAAACTTAGAAATGTGAATTTGGCATCGTTGATCGCTATTTCGTTAGCTTTATATGGTAAAGCATCAAATTCAGAATTGACACAGAAGATTTTGCGATTCTTTCACGAGAGATTGAAGTATTTCCTCAAGGATCAGTTTCGGCATGATTTTATTAGAGCGGTATGCGAGTGTCATACTTTAAACATACATATCATTTATAGGCTTATCGGTAGTTTGGAAGAATTTTCTAAAACTAAAGAAGGAAAAGAAGTGTATGCAATGCTAAACAGAGTATATAATTTTACAAAAGACTGCAATGTAACACACTTATCATCAGAAATTTGCATGAACTATCAACTACTTTCTACCAGTAGTGAGATTGAAAAGAAATTATGCACTGAAATTACTAGTGTTGTAGAAAACATTAATATAGCAAGAGCAAGTGAAGATTTTATTGCAATTTTTCAGAGTATGTACGGGCTTGTCGAATTGGTGAATGATTTTTGTGATAATGTCACAGTGATGGTTGAAGATTTAAAGTTAAGAGAACATCGTTTAAGCATTTTATTAAAAATACGATTTTTAGTAAGGGATTTTGTAGATTTGTCTTTAATTGAATTTTAGTTTGGAAAAAAAATGACAACAAGTAAGTGGATTTATAATTTTGGCAACGGTAAAGCTGATGGCAATGCTGCAATGAAGGATATACTAGGAGGTAAAGGGGCAAATTTAGCTGAAATGTGCATCTTGGGTTTGTCAGTGCCACCAGGATTTACTATACCAACAGAGTTATGTAATTATTATTATAATAATTGTAACCAGTTACCTACTAATCTGATTAATGAAGTGAATGAAGCCATAAAAAAAATGGAGCGAGTATTAAGTAAGAAGTTTGGCGACGCTCAAAACCCACTATTAGTTTCAGTAAGATCAGGTTCAAAAGAGTCGATGCCTGGTATGATGGATACAGTGTTGAATCTAGGTTTAAATGACCATACAATTGAAGGTCTAGCTAAAAAACATAATAATCAAAGATTTGCTCTCGATAGTTATAGACGCTTTATTCAGATGTATTCTGATGTAGTACTAGGAGTGGATCATTATTTATTTGAAGAATTGATTGATCTAAAAAAACAAGATCGCAATATTACTCAAGATATAGATTTAACTGCTGATGATTTAAAAGAGTTGGTTACTCAGTTTAAAGCGTTAGTTAGGCAAGAATCGGATAATGACTTTCCACAAGATGCAAATGAGCAATTGTGGGGAGCAATAAAAGCTGTACTTGACTCATGGATGTCTCAAAGAGCTATAACTTATCGTAAATTACATAATGTATCCGCGGATGCGGGGACGGCCGTGAATATTCAAGCTATGGTATTTGGCAATATAGATAATAATAGTGCTACTGGTGTAGTCTTTACCAGAGATCCTTCTACTGGCGAGAAAAAAGTATACGGTGAATATTTGATTAATGCACAAGGAGAAGATGTGGTTGCTGGTATTCGCACCCCTCAGTCCATCAATAAAGATAGAAAAAATAAAGACTCTTCTTTGCTTTCAATGCAAGAGTCTATGCCTAAAATATATGATGAGTTTGTTGATATTATTAATAAGCTTGAGTATCACTATAGAGATATGCAAGATATTGAATTTACGGTGCAAGAAGGTAAATTGTGGATTCTACAAACTAGGTCTGGTAAACGTACAGCAAGTGCAGCTTTAAAAATTGCAGTTGATTTAGTTGGCGAAAAAATTATTTCTAAAGAAGAGGCAATACTGAGAATTAAGCCTGAATCCTTAGATCAATTATTGCACCCAGCTATTGATTGCAAGGTAAAATATCAAGTGTTGTGTAAAGGATTGCCAGCGTCACCAGGAGCAGCATCCGGCATTGTAGTTTTTTCTGCAGATGAAGCCGAAAGAAGAAAGGCTATAGGTGATAAAGTTATTTTAGTTAGAACCGAAACTAGTCCAGAAGATATACACGGAATGCATGCGGCTGAAGGTGTCTTAACAAGTAGAGGGGGTATGACTTCACATGCTGCAGTAGTAGCGCGCGGCATGGGTAGACCGTGTATTTGTGGGGCAAGCAGCATGGTTGTAGATTATAAATCTAAGCAATTTATTATAGCTGATAAGAAAATAAAAGAAAATGAGACAATTACAATTAATGGCACTACTGGTGAAGTGATTTTAGGACAAGTCAAAACTGTTCAACCTAAGATTTCTGGTTATTTCAAACAAATTATGCAATGGGCAGACGAGATAAAGCAATTACAAGTGAGAACTAATGCAGAAACAGAAGCTGATGTGAAAGCTGCGTTAAGCTTTGGCGCAGAAGGCATAGGATTATGCAGGACAGAACATATGTTCTTTGAAAGTGATCGCATTACTTCAGTACGTAAAATGATTTTGTCTGATAATCTTAAAGATCGAACAAAGGCATTGGAAGAAATTTTACTCATGCAAAAGCAAGATTTTATTAAAATCTTTAATTTAATGCAAAGCCTTCCAATTAATATTAGATTACTTGATCCTCCACTACATGAATTTTTACCTCATACCGAAGAAGAAATGCAACGCTTTGCTAATACAGCCAAGTTAGAATTTAATTTTGTTTATAGTCGTTGTAAACAGTTAACAGAAAGTAATCCGATGTTAGGTCATAGAGGGTGTAGACTAGGTATTACTTTTCCTGAAATTTATGCAATGCAAGCTAAAGCAATTTTTGAAGCTATGGTAGAGGTTGAAAAGAATAATAAAGACTGCTTTAAACTAACTATAGAAGTGATGATTCCATTGGTTGCTACAAGTAGAGAATTAGAAATTTTACGAAATTTAGTAACAAAAGTTGCAGAAGAGATAGAACTCAAATACAATCGCAAATTACATTATACTATTGGCACGATGATCGAACTTCCAAGAGCTGCATTGCGTGCTGGTGAAATAGCTGGTTTTGCAGATTTTATGAGTTACGGCACTAATGACCTAACACAAACTACATTTGGAATATCGCGTGATGATGCTGGCTCATTTATTCCAGCCTATAAAGAATATATGATTTTTGATCACGATCCATTTGTCCGCATAGATGAAGAAGGAGTGGGTGAATTAATTAAAATCTCAGTTGAACGAGCCCGTAGCACAAAGCCTAATATTAAAATTGGAGTTTGTGGAGAGCATGGAGGAAATCCAGATTCTGTGATATTTTTTCATAAAGTTGGTTTGGATTATGTATCTTGCTCACCATATCGCGTGCCTATAGCGAGATTGGCAGCTGCGCATGCAAAGTTGAAGTTTAACTAGAACTAACTTCTACAAAACTATTTTCGCTTTCGTAAAGCTTGATTTTGATGCATGTGACATGAATACTAGCAAAGAGCTTAGGGCATACTTCATTTAATAAATGCAGTGCAATGTTTTCAGATGTTGGATTAGCGTGTAATGTATAAATTCTTTGCTTGGTACAATTAGTTACAGATCGAGCTAAACTTTTATCCTGGTTTGATAGAATCAAGTTATGATCTAGGTTTTCATTAATCCAAGTGCCTAATTGTTCTTTTATTGTACCAAAGTCTATAATCATACCCAATTCATTAATTTGGTCGGCAGCAAAAGTTGCTTCACACACATAACGATGGCCATGTAAAAAACTACACTTACCTTTATGGCCAATAATTCTATGACCTGCATCAAAAGTAAATCTTCTTGAGCAATATATTTTTTTTGCCATATTTTTATATTTTTTGGGCTTGTATAATTTTTTTGATATTTAACATATCGTACCAAGTTAACTTTTTCTGTGATGGTTGGCGTAATAAATAAGATGGATGAAAGATTACAGTAGCGGATATAGGTGAAGCTAAATATTTATTGGAATATTGTAAAATTTTTTGTCTTTGCTTAGTAATCGGACCTAAATCGCCAAATAAAGCGTAAGAAGCCGTACTACCGACCAATACAATTAGTTTGGGATTAATTAACGCAATATGTTTTTCAACAAACGGTTGGCAAATTGTTACTTCTTCATCTGTAGGTCTTCTATTGCCAGCAGGACGCCAAAAAAGTGCATTAGTAATGTAAACGGAGTTACGGTCCAGATTTATGGATTTGATAATATTATCTAGTAACTTACCACTATCACCACAAAATGGTATACCTTGTAAATCCTCATTTGAGCCTGGAGCTTCGCCAATAAACATAATTTCAGCATTCGGATTGCCATCAGAAAAAACAGTGTTAGTCGCGGTTTTTTTAAGTAAACACCCATCAAAATTCAGTACTGTTTGTCGTAGCGCATCAAGAGTATCGCATTGATCCGCAAGATAACGCGCCTGCAATGCAGCCTCCTTAGGGGGGGTGTATTTTTTTTCATTTTTAATGAGTGGTTCAGCATGCTCTAATTTCATGGCTTTGGCTTGTATGGATATAAAATCACGCCTACTGTCGGAATGTGTTTCATCCACTCCCATTGCTTTGTACCATTTTAATATTTTAATATCATTTGGCTTTTGCATAATTAAGCTCTATACTTGTTGAGAGCACAGAATAAAAGAATTAGAATAACTTAGCAATTGTTAATATCCAATGGATAGTCAAAAACATTATACCCTTACTGTAAGACCAGAACATACAAATTTTAGACTAGATAAGTTTATTGCGGAGCAGTTACCAGACTTTTCACGTAGTAAAATTCAAAATTTAATGATGCAAGGCATGATAAGTTTAGACAACAATCCAGCTTACGATTGTGCTCATAAAGTTAAAGCCAAAGAAACTTACTTTATAAAAATACCACAAGCATCTCCATCATACCTAGAACCAAAAGAAATACCTTTAGATATTATATTTGAAGATCAAGATTTGATAGTGCTTAATAAACAAGCTGGACTCACCACACATCCTGGCGCTGGTAATCAAGGTAATACATTAGTTAATGCCTTATTATTTCATTGTGGTAGTAGTTTATCTACGATCGGTATAGAGCATTTACGTCCAGGAATTGTTCACAGATTAGATAAAAATACAAGTGGTATAATGGTAGTTGCAAAAAATGACTTGACCCATGCTTCTTTAGCAAAACAAATTCAAATGCGCCAATTGACCAGACAATACACCGCGATAGTATTTGGTGTGCCAAAACCTTTAATTGCTACAATTAATGCTAGTATTGGTAGGAGTAGTCAAGATAGAAAAAAAATGGCGGTAATAGCTTATGGAGGTAAAATTGCCATTACTCATTACGAAGTAATAGAGATTTTAGCTAAGGGTTCTGCTTCAATCATTAAATGCTCATTAGAGACTGGCAGGACTCATCAAATTAGAGTTCATCTTAATCATGCTGGGTATTCAATTGTAGGAGATCAAGAATATGGTAATGTGCGTCATAAAAAAATCAGATCTTTTAGCAAAGAGGCGCAAGAATGCTTACTAACTTTTAAACGACAAGCTCTACATTCTACTTGCATTAAATTCACTCATCCCATAACAAATAAAATTCTCGAATTTACAGCAAAAATGCCAGATGATTTGTGTCAATTAATTGCATTGATAAAGAATATTGATAAAGAATTATGATTAAAAATTATGCAATGATACTTTCCTGGCTTGTCATTTTTATGCCAGTTTCGATTTGTATAGGCAAAGCTGTTGCTGATATTAATCTGACTATAGTGGCAGTATTATTCATAGTATATTCAATTGTTCAAAAAGATTGGTATTGGTTACAAGAAAAATGGATAAAAATAGCCTTAGTTTTATGGATTTACATTGTTATTCGCAGTTTGTTTGTTGACAACGTATGGTTCTCTTTGGAGAAGGCGGTGCCATGGATAAGATATATTGTATTTGCTGCATGTATGCAATTTTTAGTGTCCCAACAAAAAGGCGTGATCAAAAAAATCTGGATTAGCTTGACCATAGCAGCTAGTTTTTTAGCGGCCGATACTTTACTGCAATTTTTTACCGGTTACGATATTATAGGGAGGTCATATTTTAATGAAGGAGACGGTACGTTAAGATTAACTGGTCCATATTCTAAAAAAATAGTTGGTTTTATGATTACGGGATTGTCATTGCCAGTGATGGCTGTAATTGCTTTTAAAGCCTTAGTTAGTAGAAATATTATTCAAATTTTATGCTGTGCAATTTTAGTAGCTGCTATTTACTTAGCTGTGTTCCTTAGTGGTGAACGTAGCGCGTTTATCCAAATGAATATTGGTGTTATAATAATTCTTTGTTTTTTGAATTCTCATAAAAAAACTATTTTAGGTTTTATAACAATAGCTGTAACAATTATTACAGCAGTATTTGTAACAAACCCTTTCTTGATTAATAGACAAATTTACTCCTTGTTTGATACAGTAAATCACTTCTCAAGCTCGCCATATGGAATGTTATGGATTGCAGGAATTAAAATAGGAGTAGCTCATCCTATTTTCGGAGTTGGAGCTAGGTATTTTGAGTGGTTTTGTAGTCAATATAGCAGTTTTTGTAGTTATCATCCGCATAATATTTATGTTGAGTGGTTTGCTGAATATGGCTTAATAGGATTTGGGTTGTTTTTGTACTTATTCTATACCATACTTAAGAAAATGATCAGTGAATATAGGCAACTAAACATAGGAGATTTACAATATTTATTGTTCGGTATTGTAACATTAATTTATGTCAAATTATTGCCCTTACCATCTTCTGGATTTTTTAAGAATTGGTATGCTGTTCCGTTGTGGTTTATGATCGGGTTAGGCTTAAGTATAGGTGGTAATACACTTCAAAAAGACAGAAAAACTAATTACAATACTTCATCACTTATACTTAACTGTTCCAGCTAATGCTTATACCAGTCAACATATTATTATATTAAGGTGAATTATATGATAAAAAAAGAGAGTGAAAAAGAGTTGAATAGTATTAATAATGATATATTTCCTGAACCTGGAGCCTTATCAGTTAGTAAAGATCTCAGTATGAAGGCTAAAGAACAAGTCAGAGTTGCAGTGGCTCCAATAGAAGAGCTACTCAGGCATAGTCATGCTCTGGTAGAAAAAACAAAGTCCTCCTCATGGGTTAAAAAAATAAGAGGTGTGTAGCAAATGACAATCTATAAAATTAGCCTTATTGTTAGTTCTATTATCTTTCTTTATGTAAAGTGCACAACAAGAGATCGCATTCTATAATGATTGACATTAATACTCAATGTAGTATCAAAGGTAAACAACCTTTTATATAACTTACAGTTTGTAGAATATTATGGCTAAGTACTTGATTACCTCACTAAATGACCTACAACTTCAAATAAAGTTAGGCGTTACTGCTGAAGAAAGACTGGATACACAATTGGTAAAAATTTCTTTTTTTTTATATCAACAGATTTTGCCAAGCTCAACTTTAGGTATTAATGAAGAGAGTTATATTTGCTATAATGAAGTAGCCGAACTAATCAATAGTTACTGCCATAATAAAGAATTTAAAGTAATCGAATTTCTATGTTATCAGCTTTATCAGTTAATAAAAGGAATTGTATCAACAGATACAAAAGTTAGAGTAATAACTGAAAAATTTAAACCTGCTATGGATTTGCCAGCTGGCTCATCTCAATGCGAATACGGAGATATTGAGTATTAACATGGCTAAAATTGCTCTAGGCTTTGGTTCAAATTTAGGGAATCGTGAAGAAAATTTAAAAAATGCCATTGACTTGGTGGTGCAAAAAAAAATTCTGCATCAACATAACATTTCTTCAATGCTAAATAACAAAGCCTTACTTCTGCCAGACAGTCCTGAAAGTTGGGATTTGGATTTTTTAAATTGTGTAGTTATTGGTAATACGGAGTTATTGCCACATGAGTTATGGACGTTAATCAAACAGATAGAACAAGATCTAGGACGAAAATCTAAAAAAACATGGTCACCTAGAGAAATAGATATAGATTTATTGGTTTATGACGATCTGTGTCTACGAGATCTCGATATAAATATACCTCATCAAGGATTAATAGAGAGAGATTTTGCTATAGGCCTACTCGCGCAGCTTTGGCCAGATTGGCAATATCCAGTTCCAGGAAGGCATTATAAAAGAACCGCGCATTATTTAAGTCAAAGACTGTCATCATGAGTACTCCTCAGATAGTAGGGATTCTTAATATCACACCAGATTCATTTTCTGATGGGGGTGATTCTTATAGAGTTTTAGATGCCATGAATCATGCTCGTGAGATGATTACTTCCGGAGTGAGTATAATTGATGTGGGCGCTGTATCAACAAGGCCAAAAGGTGATTTTATTTCTTATGATGATGAAATACAGAGACTTAAAACTATAGTACCAGAACTTCGAAATTTTTTAGCTGGTACTAATATTCGTATTAGTTTGGATAGTTATAATTATCAAACTATTGCTGAGTTCATTTCTGATATAGATATAATTAACGATGTCACCGGCTTAAATGATGTCAATATGCAAGCAGTTACGCTTGAATCTGGTAAAGAAGCAATCTTTATGCATAGCATGAGTGTGCCAGTTAACAATACGCTTTATTGTCTTGATACTAAAATTGATATTATTGAATTTTTACTCAATTGGCGGGATAGAAAGATTGAGACATTGACAGCAAAAGGGTTTAAGCTAGAAAACTTAGTTTTCGATCCAGGTATTGGCTTTGGCAAAGATGCTCATCAGTCAATGTCAATCATCGCAAGAATTGATGAACTAGTTAGTGGCGATGTAAAGATTATGATTGGCCATTCGCGCAAATCATTTTTAACATTATGTGGTGAGAGTGATGCCAAAAAACGTGATCTAGAAACACATATAATAACCAATTTTTTATTAGATAAAAATATAAATTACCTTCGAGTGCACGATGTGTTAGGTACTTGCCGAGTGTTGAAACTCTATAATTATATCAATTATAGGGTACGATGGTAAGAATGGTACATTGGCCACTGCCAATGGAAAGACAGTTGATAAAACTTGGCTTAGAACGAATGCAAGAGCTTTTACAGCATTTAGGTAATCCGCATGATCAAATGCCTCCAACAATTCATATTGCTGGTACTAATGGAAAAGGCTCTACTATTGCTTTTATGAAAGCTATTTTAGAAGCTTCTGGTTTAAAAGTACATGTTTATACCTCGCCTCACTTAGTTCGCTTCAATGAAAGAATAGTGTTAGCTGGCGAGCAAATTGCTGATAATTATTTATATCAGCTATTAGAAGAGTGCAGAATTATTGCAGAGCAGCATGATATGCAAGTATCATTTTTTGAAGGAATCACAGCAGCAGCTTTCTTAGCTTTTGCAAGAACAAAGGCTGATATATTGCTTTTAGAAACTGGGCTTGGTGGCAGGTTAGATGCTACAAATATAATTAGTAAGCCCATCATAACTATTATTACTCCAATATCATTAGATCATGTTAACATACTTGGTAATACTCTTACCAAAATTGCTTATGAGAAAGCTTGCATTATGAAACCATGCACTCCTTGTGTTGTCAGTATGCAAGAACCGGAATCACATGTTGTTATTGCAAAATATGCCGATAACGTTGGCGCATTACTGGTGAGGCTTGAGTATGATTTTGGTATATTATTTGAAGGCGATCAAATATACTATAAAGCAGATGATTATAAATTTAAATTCCCACAATTATCGTTGTCCGGAGATCATCAGTACATCAATGCTGCTTCGGCAATTGCTGCGATCAAATTATTAAAAGGTGTAGTGATTCCTGATGATGTTATTAATTATGGCTTATTACATGCTAGTTGGCCAGGCAGATTACAGCAAATAACTTATGGTAAAATTCACAACTTACTCCTTAAAAATTGGGAAATCTGGTTAGACGGCGCTCATAATCATGGTGGAGCAATAGTAATCGCGCATTGGTTAAAAACAAAACAAGATACACCAGTATATATGATTATGGGCATTACCAAAGGTCGTGATATAAAAAATATACTACGACCTTTTGCTGGCATTTTAACTCAAGTGATTGGAGTGACAGTGCAATCTGAACCCTTAAGTTATTCTGGTAATGTTATCGTTAAGCATGCTCAAGAATTAGGGTTGAATGCAATTGTCAAGAATGATGTTGAAGACGCTATTTTATACTTAAAAGCGCATATTACTTACAATAAAGTGCGCATAATCATTACTGGCTCCTTATTTTTGATAGCTGATGCCTTAGTATATAATCAGAACTAGAATTGTTATAAGTCATATGATATACATTAGGAAAATGTATCGGAGTATCATATGAATAATCTCATCATAAAAGCCAAGCTTGTACTAAGCGCTCTGTTGATTACCTTGCTTTTCTTTTTGGTTGGGTGCAATCAAAAAGAAGAAGATCCTTCTCAAGCAAGCATCGGAGGTGATTTTATAGTTGGATTAACTGGAGATTATCCACCATTTGAGTTCATAAAAAATAAGAAAATCATAGGATTTGATGTTGATTTAGCTTATGACATAGCTAATGAGTTGGATAAGAAATTATATATCAGGGATATGGATTTTGATGGTTTAATTCCTGCATTGCAAACGGGGAGAATTGATTGCATTATTTCAGCGATGACAGCAACAGACGAAAGAAAAAAGAATGTTGATTTCTCTATTCAATATTATACGCCTGAATTTGCTATGCTCTATAGACGTGATAACCCAATCAAAGAGATTAAAGACTTGAATAATAGTATGATTGGTGTGCAGTTGGGTACAAGTATGGAAACCTATCTAAAAACCCAAGAAGAAGATCAAGTTCAAAATTTGGATACTGTATCCTTGAAGAATACCTTAACAATTGTTCAAGAGCTCAAATTATCTAGGTTAGATGGCGCATTAGTTGAAGAAGCGCAAGCGAAAGTATTTGTTAAAAAACATCCAGAATTAGATTACGCTTTGTTTTCAGGAAGTATAATGGGTTACAGTATGGCCTTTGCCAAAAATTCGCCACTAAGGGAAAAAGTAAATGTTGCCTTGAGTAAATTAAAAAACTCAGGCACATTAGCCAGATTGCAAACTAAATGGTTGAACGGGGACGGTCAGTAGTGGGTCTAGATTCTGATTCTATTCTATTTATTATCGAAGGTACAGTAGTTACATTAAAATATACCATACTTTCTATCGTAATTGGCTTAATCATAGGGACTATAATCTCGTTATGTAAGCTAAGTCATATAACGAGTCTAAGATGGCTCGGTATTCTGTATGTTTCTGTATTTCGTGGTACACCGTTATTGGTTCAGTTAAGCATAGCTTATTATGTTACTCCTGTAGCAACTGGCTATAATATTTCAGTATTTGAGGCTGGTATTTTGGCATTTTCACTCAATTCTGCTGCATATATTGCAGAAGTTATTCGAGCTGGTATTGAAACTATAGATAAAGGGCAATTTGAAGCAGCAAAAGCTTTGGGCATACCTTATGCTCTAATGATGAAAGATGTAATTTTACCGCAAGCATTGCGTAACATTTTACCAGCTTTAGCAAATGAGGCAGTGAATTTACTTAAGGAAACAGCTATTATTTCTGTAATAGGAGGCGCAGACATTATGCGAAGAGCTCAGGTTGTTTCTTCTGAGCATTATATTTATTTTGCTCCATTGTTAACTGCAGCGTTATGTTATTATGTAATGGTAGTGATTTGTAGCAGCGTGGCAAAATACTTAGAGAAAAGACTGAAAATATCATGATTAAAATAACTAATCTTAGAAAAAGTTTTCATGACACGCTAATACTGGTAGATATTAATTTATCAGTACCACAAGGAGAGGTGGTGGCAATTATAGGTCCATCCGGAAGTGGTAAATCTACATTGCTTCGTTGCATTAATTTTCTAGAACTACCTGATAGCGGAATTATTGAGATTGATAAAGAAGCGGTTACTCTAAGTAATATCCAGAAAATAAGAAAAAAAGTTGGTATGGTCTTCCAACATTTTCACTTATTTCCGCATATGACAGTATTGCAAAATATTATTTATGCACCAATAACGGTACTTGGTATGAAGGTTAAAGATGCAGAAAAAAGAGCTAAAAATTTATTGCAACAAGTAGGTTTGAGTAAATTCGAGAATACTCTCCCAAGTAAATTATCCGGTGGACAAAAACAGAGAGTAGCTATTGCTAGAACTCTTGCTATGCGCCCAAAAGTAATATTATTCGATGAACCTACATCTTCTTTAGATCCAGAGATGGTAAAAGAGGTGCTACAAGTGTTAGAATATTTGTCTCATACCGGCATTACCATGATAATTGTTACACACGAAATGAAATTTGCTGAAAAAAGTTCAGATCGAATACTATTTATTGATCATGGAAAAATAATTGAGGATGCCACGCCTGAAAAATTTTTTACTCAACCACAATCTATGCGCACTAAAGAATTTTTAAGTAAGGTATTGTAAGTGCTGCAAAAATAATCAAAAGTGTCTTTGTTATTTTTCTTACGCAACAATATGAAATCAAACAATCAGTTTACACCAAGAATTGCCATCGTTACAAGAAGTGTGGTATACGGTTTGGATGAAATTTTGTATCAAGCTATACTTACTACAACGCATAACATGAATACTTCAATAACCAAGATTGAATAACATGTATTACATGTCTGCTCCGAAGTTAATGTAGGGAACGTCTCCCGTAATCCCAAAAGCAATACCATCATAGTAAGGATCAATAAATTGATGAGTGAGATAAATATCAAAATTGATTGTGTGTTTGTGATTTGTATAAGTTATATGCAAAGGCATTATGGCATTAGTCAAGGTAACCGTAGTCTGAGGAGGGGTTAAACCAGTAGTGATTGTAGCTGTTTTAGAAGAATGAGAAGAGTCAGTATACAAACAAGTAATATCATCTTGACTATTCAACGTTATACTAAAATATACTACATGGTCGTTTTTAGGATCGGGAACGATCGTGCCAGACATATTTTGAATTATGATTTGCGCATAGTTCAATGATGCTACTGGTCCTGTCAATGTACCATCTTGTCCCAGTGCGTCATCATAATCAAACGCGTATATCTGTGCACCAGGAATACTATGAATTGCCGCCGCATAAAGATCGTACCATAATTCTCCAGCTGTTGAATCAAAGTACTTATTATTAAAGTAATACATAGCTTTAGTAATTGGTCCATGAGGATTTGTAGCGCTTTGAAATTCAGATTTAGTAATTTTGGATTCTCCAGCTGGCACTAATGGTAGAACTCCGACATTAATTGCTGACGTTACCTGTCTAATAATAATTCCATCTGGACAGTTTGCTGGCAATATTGCTTTACTCCAAATACCACCAAAGATCATGGTAGAATCGTAATTTTCAATAGGCTCTGTCACTGATAGAGTTACTTTGTAAGACGAGTCTTTATTAACAAATAATAACTCTCCAGCTACTACTCTTCCGGTAAATGTGTAATAAGTAGGATCTGCTGGACCACCACTAGGAAGTACAGTGTAACTTACCGTTCCTGTGGAGTCTTTTGCTCCTATAATTTCTGCAGTGTCTACCGTAATTACATTACCTACTATACTATAATAGTGCCATAATTGCTCTAAAAAGTCATATGGATTTTGAGACAAATAATTTTTTACGAATGGATCTTTTACTGGAAGCGCATCTTGAGGATTAGCACTATAGGCTAATTTAGGTGGAATTACTCTCAAAAATGACCCAGTTTTATCGCTTAATCCTATATTATTCATATTGTAATATAAGATTAAACTTTCCCACATGGGAAGGGGAGCAAGAGGAGAGCAGTGATCATTGTGGGCACGACAAGTACTGTATGGAGTAATGCTTGGCGTTAAAGAAGTACAAGCTATATTATTACTTAAGACATTCTCAATTATTTTTAACGCTTCTATTCTTGAGACCGGTATACCAGAGGTTTTAGTTGGTCCACTGGTATCAATAAGTGAAATAGATAAAGGAATAGAAAAAAAATCTACTGCTGTAGGGTTCATGTAAATAGTATTATCTCCATGTACACGTGATATTTCTATTTTATCATAAATTTTATAAAAATTTTCATTCTGAAGCAACTCAGCTGACGGTGGGTGCGCTGCGCTTCCTGTTACTTGCAAAACTATAGGCTGCCCTATAGATAACCATATTCTTCCTGATTGAATGACGTCTGGAAGCGATATCATGTACCCAGAAGAAGATGGTGGCAAAACAAGAGCAGTAACGCTTGTCGTGGTTGTATCATAGAATTGGACTTTTGACGGTGATAACGTAATGTCCAAGTAACCAGCGGCATATGCTGAACTTGTGGAGTTATAAAAATTTCCCTCGATCAAAATATATTTTTGTGCAGTGAGTAGTGAATTATCTATAATTTTTAGATTAATCGACACCTTAAATTCTCCGTTATTAAAATTTACCAAACTTAAATAATGGTATCTAAACCATATTAATATAATCACTTTTTTTTCTTATGGGTTATGAATCAAGTACCAAATTCATGTAGAACATTACAAACGGTGATAAAATTATCGCAAAATTTATCTTCTTAGCTTAATAAAAGATATGTACTATTTCTCATTCTTGATATTTCTTCCTAACCTTGTCGTAATGAATTGGAAGTATATGTCTTCAAATTTGGGGAGGAATGATTTTTAAAGGTCCATAAAGTATTAAAACGAGAGATAAAAAAAGCTGCATATCTGAGAGGTTATGATATGAGCTCAACTGAGTTTAGAGTCTGTTACTTGGAATCAATAGAAGATCTTTATTGTTTAGTCAAGTGCAAGAAGATTTGCTGAAAGATTGGTCAGAAAATTCTAGGCTTTGGAGTTTAGTGTGTGTGATGTAATAATAGCGCCTAATCTTCATGTGTGTATTGGAAATTGTGCGGCAGGTGTCGGTTTACTAAATACTGATCAAGCTATTTCATACAGAAAGTAGCATTAAACTTATAAAATACAGAGAGTGTTTATGAATATTTTTAAATTTAAAATTACCATCTTATTGATAGTATTTTGCACTGCTTATTACAACACTGCATTTGCCACTGATTTTAAGATGTCACACAACCAAGTATTATCGCAGCATTTAACAGATGGTGACACTCTTACTGTAGGAGTCGATGGGACACTTGGTGTGAATAATGCCAATGCTGTCAAAATTATTAATAGCAACGTCATACATAATAACGGCACCATATCTGCTACTGGTTCTGGTACGCGAGGAGTACATGCGATTCATCTTAACACTTCTTCACGCAATAACGTTATAAATAATAATGGCACCATATCCGCTACTGGTTTTAATACGCGTGCTAATGGCATGGTTTTTGCCGCATCAAGCAATAACGTTATAAATAATAACGGCACCATCTCTGCTGCTAGTGTTGGTGCAGGTGATGCTAATGGTACTTACCTTAGTCTCTCACGCAATAACGTTATAAATAATCATGGCATCATCTCTGCTGCTAGTGCTGATGCAGGCAACGCTTATGGGATTAATCTTTTTCGTGCCCCATATAACGTTATCAATAATAATGGCATCATCTCTGCTACTTCTAACTTATGTGACGTTAATGGCGTTTACCTTGGCCTCTCAAGCAATAACGTTATAAATAATAACGGCATCATCTCTGCTACTAGTACTGCTTCTGGTAATGCACGCGGAATTGTAAGTGAGAGTGACGCCAATACTATTACTAATAGCGGAGTAATTAAAGTGAGTGGTGGTCCTGGGTCAGCTGCTGTTGATTTTACTTACGGTCATTCTAATCCAAATACTGCTAATAATACCATTCATTACAACACTAGTGGTTACATGGTAGGAAAGGTAATTTATGGTAATGGTGGTGGCAATATACTAAATGTAGTAGACGGTGGACAAGATAGAAATCATTTACTGACTTACGAAGGCACTGCTCATTTTACAACAACTGCTAACAATTTAATTTTTGTCAAGAATGGCAATCAAATTGCAACTGTCAGCAGAACTGGATTTGCTAGTGCTAATCAGATGACAAAACAAACTACAGGAGCCATCTCTAATATGATTTTTACTAGATTGAATAAACAGATATATCAAACTAGAAATGAGCACGCAAATTACTATTGGACAGAAGCGCTCGGTTCTTATCAACAAAGACCTAGAGTAGATACGGTAGTTAGAACTAATAGCGCTGTTGGTGGTGTAATAGTTGGCGTCGATAATCGCTATAACGATTCTGTGTTTGTTGGTGCTTATGTCGGCGGCATAAAAGGCAGGATTACAATAGGAAATAGTACTAATCAAGTAATTAATGGAACTGGTATGACCATCGGTGGATACAGCTCGATCAAATTTTCTAATGATAGATTTTTAGATCTTAATCTTGGTTTAGGATATGTCTATAATAAAAGTAATAATTTAGTTTATAATAACTTAGCAACAGATGGTATTGAACATAATTACGGTTCTTATAATGAGTTTTATTTTGCGCCAAGTGCAATTTTTGGTAAGTATATCGAATACACTAACTTTACCATAGTTCCCTCTGTAACAATAAGTTATATTGGGCAATATCTTAGCAGTTATAAAGAAAAAGGAGGTGCAGCAGCACAAACTGTAGGAAGTAGGCGTACTAATACTATTGGCGGGATAGGCCAAATTACTATTCAAAAGACTTATGGTCGCAACACAGACAAACCAGTCAATGTTGCGATTAACTGCGGGGTAGAAGCAACTAGAATGATCAATTCTGGCAAAATAAATGTAACTACTATAGGTCGGAGCACTTCTTTTAACGCTGTTGGTCCTAAGCAATATATCGATGCAATTTTAGGTACTAGCGTTAATCGCGATATAACAAAAAAAGGCATGAGTTTATTTGCTACTACTCAACTTGCAAAAGGAATAAATTACCCCTCAAGTCATAACTATAAAATTACTTTAGATGCAGGTATGGAAATGAAGTTCTAAGTATTTCATCGTTACCATAGTAAGTTTTGTGATTTTGGTAAATTAAAAAAAATGTTAATTTTGAGAGTGGATACAGTTCTCACTATAAAGAGTGTGACAGGAGGTAGATGGAATGGTGTGAGTATTATCAAAAATTGCAAATAATTCTAAATGTTTAGTCCAGCGAAATTGATCGACAGGAGTTAATTCACGAAGATTGTAATTTTTGGATAAGAGTAATTTAGCATCTCTTATAAAGCTATCAACATTACAAGATACCATTACTATTATTTTTATTTTACTTGCTGCCAGTTCTTTTATTTGAGGCATCGCACCATTACGCGGAGGATTAATAATCGCTATTTCATATTTCATTAATTGCTCAGCTTTTAATGGGTAATGAAAAATATCTTGATTAATAACATATTTATTCTTCAAGTTAAATTGCTTTATAGCCTTACTTACCATGGCTGACATGTTTTTATTTCCTTCAACAGATAATACATGAACTTTATCATCAAATATAAGCGAAAAAGTGCCGCATCCAGCATATAAATCAATAATTTTATTCGTTTTATTTGCTTGAACTAAATTGAGAATTTGTTGTTGGATTGATAGTTCGCATTCTATTGTCGCTTGCAGGAAAGCACCAGGAGGCAACTCTACCAAAGTATTATTTATGTTAGTAGTCACTAACTGCGAATGATAAACAGGTATAATACGCTGACTTACTTGCCAGTTGATCCTTGCAATCTTATGTATAGTTGCAAATTTGACTAAATTTTCTAAACATATTAATTCAGGTGAGTGTTTTGAATTGATAAGCAAATCTAAACCAGAATGACTAATTAATATGTATACATTGTTTAAAAATTGTGGTTGTAATAATTTAGATAAGGTCTTTTTTAAAGGTTCTATAACATTAAAAATTTCAGGAGCAAGTACAAAGCATTCTTGTATATCAACTATTGAATGACTTTTTTTCTTGTAGAACCCTAATGTAATTTGTCCTTTAGAATAGTGAATTTGTAAAGTACATCTGCGTCTTTTATACGAACCTACCATAAAAGTTGGATTGAGGGTTTGAGGGACGACTCCTGCTGTGTCTAACTTCTCTTGCAAGGTTTTGCTCTTATATTGCTGGTATTGCACATCGTTCATGTGCTGCAGTTCGCACCCTCCGCATTCAACTTGGTGTTTGCACAACTCGCTCATGTGGTTGCTAGCACATCTTGCATTGAGTATAATCCTGGCGGTTGTTTAATAATCCATTGACATGCTTTCAAGGCGCCATTTACAAAGATATTACGATTTAATGCTTGGTGCGATACTTTAATAATCTCCGCATCAGAAATGAACATAATATCATGTTCACCGATTATACTTCCTCCTCTGACGCTTGATATACCAATTTTTCCTTCAGGTCGTTGACCAGTGCAGCCTTCTCTCGAGTAAATTATATTCTCATAAAAATTAATGTTTTTGCTATCTGTTATGGCTTTAGCTAGCATTAAAGCCGTACCAGAAGGAGAGTCTATTTTGTTTCTATGGTGTTTTTCTATAATTTCAATATCAAAACTTGTGTCCAGCGTTTTAGCTAATTTGTCAAGTAATATCTGAACTAAGTTAATACCAATACTCATGTTGCTTGCGTAGACAATAGGGATAAAATTTGCCTGTTCTTTCAATCGACTTAATTCTTGTGAGCTAAGACCAGTTGTTCCTGAAATCAAAGGTTTTGCATGCTTAGCTGCAGATTTTGCAAGTTGTAACGTCATAGATGGGCAAGAAAAATCTATTATTACATCGACATTTTCACATAAAATTTCAGTACTGTCTGTTATTATCAAATCCTGAAAATGCATTTCATTGCTAAGTTTGTTTGCAGATCTTAAAAAAATTGCTTGTAATTTGAATTCAGGCAAAATGCTAATAGCAGCAATCAAAACTTGGCCCATTTTACCACTGGCGCCAGTAATACCTAATCTCATCACCTTCTCCTTAATTGCAAATAATTGTGGTGCAGATTTAATTAATACAGCTATTTTATAAGTTTGCTAAGAAAAAACCTATTTTCCCTTGCTGAGATGAATTTTTTTTTCTAAACTTATTAATATTGCTCAGGGAGAGCATCTTGATAATTACAAATCATTGTTGTATATAAGTCAAATTGCGACAGATCAACGAATTCAATAATGCTTTATTAATGATAAAAACAAATAATAAAACTACAAAGAAAAAAGAAATAACCAGACGTGATTTTATTGTTTTGACAGCAAGTGCAATGGCTGCAGTTGGAGGAGCTTCGTGTGTGTGGCCACTTATAGATTCAATGAATCCTTCAGCAGAAGTGTTAGCGCTTGCATCAGTTGAAGTGGATTTAGATCCAATCCCAGCAGGGCAGACCATAAAAGTTATGTGGCGTGGTAAACCAGTTTTTATTCGCCATCGTACTCCGCAAAATATCGCAGAGGCAGAGGCTGTTGATTGGCGTGTTTTGCGCGACCCGCAACCAGATTCCGCTAGAACAAAACCAGGACATGAACAATGGTTGGTAATGATTGGTGTGTGCACTCATCTTGGATGTATACCAATAGAAGATAGTGGTGATTATCATGGCTGGTTCTGCCCATGTCACGGTTCAATTTATGACACTTCAGGTAGAATTAGGCAAGGTCCAGCGCCTTTAAATTTAATTGTACCAAGTTATGAATTTATCACTGATAATAAAGTCAAGATAGGTTAGCAAGAGATTGTTTATGAGCAGAATTCAAAAAGTTATTGACTGGATAGAGTATAGATTACCTATTTTTAGTTTTTTAAAACATCTTGGTGAGTATAGAACTCCAAAAAACTTAAGTTACTTATGGAATTTTGGTTCAATTGCAGGAATTGCTTTGATTATTCAAATTTTAACAGGTTTGTTTTTAGCAATGCACTACTCACCTAATGCAGCTACAGCTTTTGATAGCGTTGAAAATATAATGAGAAATGTTAATTATGGCTGGCTTATAAGATATATACATGCTGTTGGCGCGTCCATGTTCTTTTTTGCGATATATATACATATTGCACGCGGCATATATTATGGCTCTTATAAATCTCCACGTGAACTGGTGTGGTTTTTAGGGTTAATAATATTTTTAACAGTGATGGCTACAGCGTTCATGGGTTACGTGTTGCCCTGGGGGCAAATGAGTTTTTGGGGCGCAACAGTAATTACTAGTTTGTTTTCTGCAATTCCACTGATCGGAGAGACTGTAGTGCAATGGCTTTGGGGAGGATTTGCTGTTGGTGATCCAACTTTAAATAGATTTTTTGTGTTGCATTACTTGTTTCCTTTTATAATCATTGCAATAGTGATATTACATATTACCGCTCTACATGTGCATGGTTCAAATAATCCAACTGGCATAGAAATAAAATCCAAATCTGACACCATCCCGTTTCATCCTTATTATACAATTAAAGATTTTGTTGGTTTCGGCGTGTTCAGTGTACTATTTGCGTATTTTGTTTTTTATCAACCTAACTATCTTGGGCATCCAGATAACTATATTCCAGCTAATCCTATGGTCACACCTGAGCATATTGTACCAGAATGGTATTTTTTACCTTTTTATGCTATCTTAAGGGCTATACCAGATAAGCTTGGTGGTGTAATTGCTATGTTTGGCTCAATCTTAGTATTATTCTTTTTGCCATGGTTAGATACTTGTAAGATTAAAAGTGGTGCCTATCGACCAAAATTTAAGATATTCTTTTGGGTATTTATTTTAAACGTTGTACTATTGGGCTATATAGGCGGTAATCCACCAGAAGGTGTGTATATTATTCTTGGTCAAATAGCTACTTTTTATTATTTTTTACACTTTTTAGTAATAGTGCCTATCTTAGGCAAACGCGAAAAAACTCTTCCTTTACCAAAATCTATTAGCGATTTAGTATGAAGAAGTTATTGCGTAATTTGCTAATACTCACTGTGATATTAGTCAATTATCTTGCTTTTGCAAGCATACAAGAAGAACCCAAGAAAGAAATATGGCAGTTTGATGGTGTGTTTGGTAGGTTTGATAAGAGAGCAATTCAAAGAGGGTATCAAGTATATAAAGAAATATGCGTAGCATGTCATGCTTTAAGCCAAATATCTTATCGTAATCTCGAAGAGATTGGCTTTAGTAAAGATGAAGTTGTTAATATTGCTGCACAGTATCAAGTAAATGACGGGCTAAACGACAAAGGAGAGATGCTTCAACGTCCTGGAAAACCTTATGATAAATTTGTGTTACCATATCCTAATGAGGCAGCGTCGAGAGCGGCTAATAACGGAGCTTATCCACCAGACTTATCTTTAATTATCAAAGCAAGAGGTGATGGTGCTAATTATGTACATGCCTTGCTAAATGGTTATGGACACGGCATTCCTAAAGGAATGAAGATAAATAATGGTATGTATTATAATCCATACTTTCCTAATATGCAGATTGCTATGCCGCCTCCTTTAAGCGACGGTATGGTTACTTATCAAGATGGTACTGTGGCAACAGTTGAGCAAATGTCAAGTGACTTGGTGAATTTTCTGCAATGGACAGCAGAGCCAGAGATGGAGAAACGTAAAGCGATGGGTGGCAAAGTAATTGTATTTTTATTTATCTTAATAACAGTATTTTACATGGCAAAAACTAGAATTTGGGCTAATGTAGAGAAAAAAAATCGGTAGTCCTATGTTAGGTATTTCGCTACCTGAATTTTTAATTATCACTTGCATTGCTATTATTTTAGTCAAACCAACAGATCTTCCAATTATAGCTAAATATTATAGAATGTGTCTGAATAAAATAGCTTCATTAAAAAAAGAAGCCAATACGTTATATCATCTTGTACAAGGATCCATATTAGAAGATAAAGAAAAAGATGGTTTAGTAAAGTATGTACGTGGTAATGATGGAAAGATGCACGAAGCGTTTGATATAAAGGAGTATTTGGTAAAAAGCAAAGTTTTGAAAAAGCGTACACGCAAATCTAAGGCTTAGCTAGGAGTCTGGTAAGCTTGTCAGTTATTTAATCAATTTCAAGCTTTCCTTGCCAGCAAGCAAGCCCATCTTTGAGGTGTGTTACATGATGAAAGCCAGAATTTTTTAGAAACTTTGCTGCAGTTAAACTACGTACTCCGTGCTGACAATAAACTATGCATGGCTTTGATTTGTCTAATTCAAATTCACCAGCTAATAGTTTTTGCAATGGTATGTTTAATGTTCCATTTAGATGCCCAGATAGCCATTCATGATTTTCTCTTACGTCAATAATATTAACATTCTTAGTTTGTACTAGCTCTATTTCTGAAATAGTTGTTACTTCGCCACTTAAGTTGCTAAGAAAAGATTGTAAGTTAGTAAAATGTGAGCTTCTTATTCTTTCTGCTGTAATGATACTCTGAATTAATTTCAAACTATGATCAATGTCATGGTTGATTATTATGTAGTCATAGTGAGGGCATTTTGATATTTCGGACTTTGCTTCACTTAACCTTTTTTGAATTGTCTCTTCATTATCAGCAGCTCTGTTTCTTAATCTTCTTTCCAGTGTTTCAATAGATGGAGGTAAAATGAAAATACTAACAATTTTCTCTGGTTTATATTTAATTAATTCTAGCGCCCCCCGCCAATCAATGTCGTATAAAACATCGCACCCCTTAAGAAGCGCTTTCTCAGTTTGATTTTTTGGGGTGCCATATCCATTGCCAAATAATGTAATGTGCTCAATGAGCATGTTGTTTTTTAGTAATTCACTATATTCATTTTGACTCACAAAGAAATAATCCTCACCTTCTGTTTCTCCTTGGCGCATTTGTCTGGTAGTAACAGAAACTGACAACGTAATTTGAGAATTACTTGCGATAATTGATTTGGCTAGGGTAGTTTTGCCAGCTCCAGAGGGGGATGACAAGATAAACATTAACCCTGAGCTATTAAGTTGATTTTGCATATTTAATTATTCTTGTCATTAGCTTAAAGTTCTTTATAATGTTCTAACCGATTTTTAATTTTAATGCCAGCGATAATGTTAGTTTATATCAAAGTATGGTTGTTATGCTGCGCCTTAATGGTGCTGTCTATGGTTACTTTAGGAGGATATACAAGACTTAGTAATGCTGGACTATCAATAGTTGAATGGAAGCCTGTAACTGGCATTAGTTATCCGTTCACTGAGCTCTCATGGCAAGAAGAATTCATAAAATATCAACAGTCTCCAGAATATAAATATAAAAATTTTAATTGTAGCTTGAGAGAGTTTAAAAAAATTTATTTTATCGAGTACGCTCATCGATTATTAGGAAGAATACTGGGAATAGTATTTATTGTGCCTTTCTTCTATTTTTTGTATCGAGGTGTTTTCTCTGATGGTTTTAGTAGGAATTTAGTAGGAATTTTTGCTTTAGGAACAGTGCAAAGCGGTGCTGGTTGGTATATGGTTAAAAGCGGCTTATCAATACTTCCAGATGTTAGTCAATATAGGTTGGTGCTACATTTATTGCTAGCATTGACTATTTACGGGCTATTAATGTGGCAGTATTTTTCTTTATCATTAGTAAAGCCACTACAATATAAAAAATGGCAAATGGTTTTTTCGATAGCTTTACTAGGCATGTCCGTGCTACAAATAGCGTCTGGTGCATTAGTTGCTGGTCTTGATGCTGGACTTACTTATAGTACTTATCCTTTGATGGATGGCGAGATGATTCCTAACGGTCTATTTTCTTTACAACCATGGTATCTCAATATTTTTGAGAACATCACCACAGTACAATTTACTCACCGCAATTTGGCTTTAATTATTTTATTTCTTACTATATTATTTAGTATCGCTATGTTAACTTCCAATCCAAGCAAGATAGCAATGGTAGCTGTCTTATGTTTAATTTTTGTTATGTTCATACAATTTATATTAGGGATTCTAACCTTAGTAAATCTTGTGCCATTTTCGTTAGCTTTGTTGCATCAATTTTGTGCAATAATGTTATTTACAAATTTACTTTTTATAGTACATTTGTCAACTTGCAAAGTTTATTGTTTATTACGTATAAATTTAAAGTATTAGTTACATTGTTCAAAGTATAGATGGATTATTACCAAATTTTTTCTAGTCTTATTGCAGATATAAAATCAGAAGGACGTTACAGATCTTTTGTCGATATAGAGAGATATGCAGGTAGGTTTCCGGTAGCTTTTGATCACAATCGTAATAAAGACATTACTTTATGGTGCATTAATGATTATTTAGGTATGGGCCAGCACCCTAAGATTATAGAAGCTTTTATTACCTCAGCGAAAGCTATGGGTGTGGGAGCTGGTGGTACTAGGAATATCGGCGGTAATAACCATCCTATAGTTTTACTAGAAAGAGAATTAGCAGAATTGCACAATAAAGAGGCGGGCTTAGTATTTACTTCTGGTTATGTGGCCAATGAAGCTACTATATCATCGCTTTCTAAGATACTACCAGATTGTGTATTTTTTTCCGACGAAAACAATCATGCATCAATTATTGAAGGTATTAGACATAATAAAGCAGAAAAGCATATTTTTAGACATAATGATTCAGAGCATTTACATGAGTTAATCTCTCAGATTGATATAAAGCGACCTAAAATCATAGTTTTTGAATCTGCGTATTCAATGGACGGTATTATCTCTCCTATGAAAGCATTTTGTGATATCGCGTCTGAGTTCAATGCTCTCACTTATCTTGATGAAGTACATACTGTAGGTCTTTATGGCAAAAGAGGCGCAGGCATTGCTAACGAACTCGAGATTTCAGACAGAATTGATATTATTCAAGGTACTTTAGGCAAAGCTTTTGGAGTAATGGGTGGATATATTACTGGTAATGGCAGCTTGATCGATGCTATTCGCAGTATAGCTTCCGGCTTTATTTTTACGACAGCTCTACCACCAGCTATTGCTGAAGCAGCTCGTGTCAGTGTTCAGCATTTAAAGTTGCAAGATAGTGAACGCATTGAACATGCTAAGAAAGTGCAACTAACAAAGCAAATGCTTCATGAGTATAAAATCAATATTATTGACAATCAAACTCACATCATTCCAATTTTAATTAATGATCCTGTTCTAGCAAAGCAAGCTTCAGAAATGTTATTAAATGATTTTGATATTTATTTACAACATATTAATTATCCTACAGTGCCAAAAGGTACTGAAAGGTTGCGCATTACTCCAACGCCAATGCATAATGAGCAAATGATAGTGGAATTGGTTGTTGCATTAAAAATAGTGTTGTCACAACTAAAAGTAACAGAAGACGTTTCTTAACCTGCACTTCCTATGTCTCGTTTGGTAGAAGCTGTACTTCTGGCTTTTTTGGCCTGGTGTCTTGCAACATGCGATTTATTTCCTTGATTATTTATAGTTAGAGAGTCAGGCGTAGCTTTTGGCGCTTGAGAAGTTGTTTCTTTTAAACCATCTCTTCCTATAACTTGCGCTGCTGTTTGAAGACTGTGGGATAATGTTTGAGTATGTTCTGGGATTTCAGGAATCATCTCTTGGTTGCGAGAATGAGTTATTTGTGGTGGCTGTTTGGTGCTAGCTCTTTTTACTCTTCTATAATATGTCCAAGCGCCAGCTATTGCCCCTATACCTAAAGATATCATTCCTACGAATGCTGGCGTTACAAATGCCGCTGCTGCTATTCCTCCAGCCGCACCAAAAGTGGCAAATGATAGCAGTGCTACGCCACATACTAAAGCTGAAATAATGCCAATTTTTAGAGATGCTCCAATTTTGATAATTGAAGAGTTCGCTACAACTCTTTCTAAAGCTTGTCTTGGAGTCTTGCCTTTGTTTACTAATGCTTCAATTTTCCCTCCATACCATACGCCGGCTATCTCAGTGGTAGTCTGGGCAACTGCTAAGGGGAGAGAAAACAAGCCCAGTCCTGCAGTTTGTGCCGCTAAAGAGAGCGTTGTTGCTTGGGCAAATATTTCTCTAGAGGCCACGATTTTTGCTCCAGTAATTTCTAAATCATCTCCTATAGTAGTTTTGGCAATAGCATCTTTAGTTGCTTGTCTTACGGTTGTCATAGCCAGAGCATACGGTATAGCTGCTGCTGTAACAGGCACAGCCAGCGCGAAGGAACCTACAGTAACAGCACCAAGAACGCATGCGCCAGCAATCACGCCTCCAGCTTGCCAATAATAACCACTCTCAATCCCAGCGTCTAGAAGCTTAGAATCTCTCTCTGTTCGTTTAGATTGCTCGTATCCTACAGCTCCTGAAGCAATTTTGTCGTTAACAAATCTAGAGAAATTTTCTGCAGTAGTGCCAATCCAGCTTGGACCGCTGTTGGTAATGGTTGTGCAAACTTTTGCGAAACCCACTCCCGTTGCCCCACCTACAAAAGATGTCGCCAAGACCGCCGCTGTTGTAAGACCAAAAAATGGAAGCGCAACAGCAACAGCAGTAGTTGCGCCTGCAAGTACCCCAGCGCTAACCCCAAATAATTTTATGCCATTCTGTTGCGCTTGTAAATCCGTACTCTGTGGAGGAGGTAAGGCCTTCGGTAGTTTAGTTCTGGTCATATTTTTTCTACTATTTCAGTTTAATTCATTTAAAGAAACTATAAAGCAAAAAACTTAATTAATAAAGAAATATGAAGTGTGGCAATCGTAATTGTAGCGAAACATATCAGATCGCTTTCAGGACTTGCTTTTTGAATAAATGCGTCTTAAAGCGCTTGATGATTCTAGGTATTGCAATATAATCTGGTAGAGATAGAAGATTAAGATCTTCCATCAATCAATTAGCAGACATCAAAAATTCAGACTTTTGTACAAATACAATAGCTAGATATTTAGCCAAGGCTTCAATCAATCGCTTTCTAAAGAAGTTAAAAGATACCAGTAATGTTAAGTTTTGGCTGATTTATTTCACCATAAATCATTATATTGTAATAGTCGCTTGTATAATTTTGTCGTCGATAAATAACTTACATAAATATAGATGATCATCTGTAGTCAGTGTTGATAGGGTAGAGGATTAGATGAATTATGCTTAACATTTATTATAAAACAATATTATAAGCTATTTTTGTAGTTAAGGCCTACTGTCGAATTTGTTATATTCTCTAGATTGAGCGAGATGCAAGAGGATAACGCTCTCATAGATTTACAGTCAATACACAGAGCATACTTGTAACTTTTCTGAGAACCATTATTTGTGATAGATATATTTATATTGTTTAAGAGTACAAAGACACTAATTTCATTGTGATTGCTGAAAGAATAAATAGATCAGCAAGATCATTAACAGTGATAAAAGTTTAGATCCAACTTGAGCTGAACTATCTAACTGCCTACTCACATTTTTATACTCTTGCAATATTCATTATACTAGATATGGTAATCTACCAAGAGTTGAAATCGAAATTGAAACGAGCGATAATTAAGTACTAAATATAATAAAAAACATGTTCTTTGAATATTAACTTTTGTCTATTTATCTTTGTTATTCAGTAGTATTGTCGACAGAAGGTTCATCAGCTTCTTGTTCTTGTTGAGCAGCGCCTAGGGCATAAACACATAAATCTTCAAATGAGACATGATTTTTCTCCGCCAACTCTTTCAACTTTGATATACTATCCATGACTTCTTGTGGTATAGTACCGCCTCTTTCCTTAGAAAGCCAATCTGCTTGAAAATGAAGCGGATGGTGACTGTCTTCAGGGGCGCCAATATAGATGGTAAAAGGTGCTTGCACACCATTAAAATTACAAGGAACGGTAAATTTTTTCATAAATTAAATTATATTTAGTTGTTCGGTATTATGTAGTATGTTATCACATTATTCATAAACAAAACATTAATTAAGATCACCAATTATATGGTATGGGCTACTGAGAACTCTAAGTATAATAAAAGATATAAAAAAAATCTATTACAAATTTGGCTGTCTTCGGTAGATAGTCTTTCTATTGTAGCAATTCTAGCAATCCTTGCCTTTAGCGTAATTATGGTTATTACTGCTAGTCCTGTGGTTGCAGAGCGAATAGGTCTAGAGCCATTTTACTTCATGAAGCGTCAAATCGCTTACTTACTTACAGGGTTAGGGTTGATCGTATTTTTTTCTTTTTTACCGGTTGTTGTAGTAAAGAGAATAGCAGTTATAGGCTTTATTGTATGTGTAATTTGCTTGGTGGCTGTTTTGTTTTGGGGATCAGATATTAAAGGAGCAAAGCGTTGGATCGGTATTGCTGGTTTTTCTTTACAGCCTTCAGAATTTGCCAAACCTTTGTTTGCAGTAGTAACTGCTTGGATTTTATCTATGAGTTTTGAAGATCGTAATTTGCCAGCATTTAAAATATCATTGGCTGTATATAGCATTTTTGTGCTCTTGTTAATATTGCAGCCAGATTTCGGTATGGCTATGACTGTGACACTAGTATGGATTGGCCAGCTATTTTTAGCTGGCTTATCTATTTTTTGGATGATCTTAGTGTCATTTTTAAGTCTCATGACTATGATAGCGTCATACATATTATTTCCACACGTCAAAAGAAGAATAGATAGTTTTTTGAATCCAGAGAATTTTGAAAATTATCAAATTCAGCGATCAATTGAGGCATTCAAAAATGGCGGACTTTATGGCACTGGTCCGGGAGAAGGAGTGATTAAGCAGCATCTTCCAGATTCGCACACAGATTTTATTTTTTCTGTTGTAGGAGAGGAACTGGGCTTTATAGCTTGTTTATCTTTAATTGCCATATTTGCTGTTTTAGTTATTAGGGGATTATACCTAATATCAAGAGATAGCAATCAATTTAGTGTGCTATCAGTGGCAGGAATTTTAATACAAATTGGTATACAATCAGCTTTTAACATGGCAGTGACTCTACATTTATTGCCAACTAAAGGCATGACTTTGCCATTGATTAGTTATGGTGGGTCTTCTATTTTTTCAACTTCAATTGCGTTAGGTATGATGTTGTCATTTACTAGAAAACGATATAGTACTATCACTCTACCAATCAAGAAATCATACAGTAGCTAATCATAAAATGAGTACGTGTTTCAAAATTGCTATCATCACAGGGGGGACAGGAGGGCATATTTTTCCTGCGTTAGCATTGGCGGAGGCCCTGCACAATAAAAAACAATATTGCTTAATATTGGCCGATGAAAGATTTCTTCATTATAAGCAACAATTTCCTGGCTATTTACCCTATAAAATTGTTCCTTCAGGAAATTTTGTAGGTAGCATACTTCGTAAATTCATAACTCTAATTAAGATTCTTTTCGGTATTTTATATTCAATCAATATTTACCTGAATTTTAGGCCAAATCTGGTTATTGGTTTCGGAAGTTATGTTTCGGTTCCAAGTGTACTTGCTGCTAAAATTCTAGGTATACCAATTATTATTCATGAACAAAATGCAGTTATTGGTAAGGCTAATAAATTTTTAATGAAATTTGCCAAGATTATTACTTTAACTTTCAATCACACTATTGGAGTTGAATTGCAAAAACATAAAGTAGAAGTTGTGGGCAATCCAGTGAGGCGAGAAATATTAAAATATCGTGATTTACCGTATAGAACACCAGATAAGGTAATAAGTATTTTGGTTACAGGTGGTAGCCAAGCCGCAGTAGTTTTTAGTAAAGTATTGCCGGCGGCTATAGTATTATTGGAAAAATCTATAAGGGAGAGAATTAAATTATTTCAGCAATGTCGTATTGAAGATTCGCCTAAAGTCAGGCAAAAATACAGTGAATTAGGAGTTGATTGTATTATTGAAAAATTTTTTAATAACATGCCAGAGTTGTTGTCAGAAGCGCATATTATTATTTCAAGGGCTGGCGCATCAATTATCTCGGAATTAATCGCTATAGGCAGACCTGCCATATTTGTGCCAATACACCACTCAATCGGCAATCATCAATATTTAAATGCAAAAATACTTAAAGATAATGGCGCTGCTTGGCTCATTAATGAGCCAGAATTTACTGCAGAAAATTGTGCTAATCTACTTAGTGAATTAATAAAAAATCCAGACAGACTTTCAAGTGCTGCTAGTAATGCTAGAATGTTATATAACAATTCAAGTGACAGATTAGTTGATATTATTATAAATTTTTGCAGATACGGGCATATATGATAAAAAATATTTGCAATGCATTCAAATGCGCTTCAAAATCAAAATACGATATAGTTGAATATGATGTAGTAATTTTTACGCAAATGAGAATAATAATTTTTTTTGTGCTATTATTTAGTGTAGTGTCTTGCTCCTCTTCGCTTCAGTCGAAGCGTTTGGCTATGGCCAACAATAGAATGCCTTCTGGCAATTGTGATTTAATAAAGGAACAAGAACAAGACATTCAAGTACAACACGTTAATGATGTTATCAATGAGTATAAATTTAATGAAAATTTTGATGACACTCCAATTGCTGACATATCTCTTACACAGCTTGCTCCAAGTTACATGGAACCTATGGACATTGATGAGCAAGTAGGTTTAGATAATATAAATTTAGTCCAAAGTAATGAGCAGTTCAGTACGGTTCAGGAAGTGAAATTACAAGAGATACGCAATAGCAGCAAGTTGAAATCGAAGCGGCCTTACCAAAAACTTTCAAGTATACCAGAAAAAAAGACTTCTTTTACCAATCAGCAAAAGACTATCGCCAATAAAACGCAACAATTAAAAATTCTTGAGCAGAAATCAAATAATTTATCTAAATCAACAATGAAATCTGACACTAAGCAAAACTCATCAGCTAGCATTTCTCGCCCGAGTAAGGAAGAAATTGAAGTTAAGTTGAAGCAACTGCAGTTAAATGCAACGTCAGGAAGTGCTGCTGTGATGAATAAGTTGTCATCTAGTATTTCTAACAACACTGAGGTTGGTAATGAAAGAAACAACACTCAGGGCAATTCTGCTCCAATTACACCATCTCTAAACGATTTATCAACGCTTAAACCTCACTTAGCTGTAAGTAGCCCAATATCTAATAATGTAGTACCAAATGTTGATTCGTCTGCAATGCAAAATAGAGCTACAACTCAACCTAATCTGACATTAACACCTCCTCAGTCTCCAGTAGTTATAAATAATAAAATCGCTCAACCTAATCTGACATTGACACCTCCTCAGTCTCCAGTAGTTATAAATAATAAAATCGCTCAACCTAATCTGACATTGACGCCTCCTCAGTCTCCAGTAGTTATAAATAATAAAATAAGTAGCGATTCTGATACGAGTATGCCACCTTCTATACCATCTTTTGATCAGCCTGTGGCTACTATGACAAATTCTCAGACTTTTACTACTGGTCTTCAACCAAACGTGCAAGCTATTAGTCCGATGTTACCACCTATTCCTGTTGTTTCTGGAAGTGCTGTTGTTAGTGTGCCAACTACAACCTCTGTGCAATCTGAGCCTCCGCGCAAAACTATTAAAATAAATAGAGATCAGTCCATCGAGATATATGATAGAAACTCTATACCACCACCACTAATGCCACCTTCTAAGTCGAAACACTAAAATGATTAATATAATTTGAGTAAAATATGTTCTTGATATATTACTAAAATTAGTACCAATTTATGAGATTTTGTTATGAAAAAAGATAACTTTCCTATTACTTCTTTGTTAGACAGAAATATTGCTTTTGAGGCTGTTAGAGTAACGGAGGCAGCTGCAATAGCAGCTTATGCTTACATGGGTAAAGGAGACGAGAAGGCTGCAGATCAAGCTGCTGTTACTGCCATGAGAACTACACTTGGTCAGATAAATATTGATGGCACTGTGGTTATTGGTGAGGGAGAAAGAGATAAAGCTCCAATGCTTTATATAGGTGAAAAAGTAGGCTCAGGTGATGGCCCTAAAGTTGATATCGCTTTGGATCCATTAGAAGGCACCACAATTTGCGCAACTGGCGGGTCTAACTCAATGTCTGTAATTGCAATGAGTGAAGGTGGTGGCTTACTGAACGCACCTGATGTGTATATGGAGAAAATCGCAATTGGTTACTGTTGTGAGGAGCAGATTCTTGATTTAGATAATACTCCAAAAACTAATCTTACTAATTTAGCTAAAGTGAAGAAATGTTCTGTTGATGATTTAGTAGTCATGATTCTTAATAGAGCAAGACATGAAGAGTTAATTGCTAAAGTAAGGGCGGCTGGTGCAAGAATTTGCTTAATAAGCGATGGGGATATCGCGAGCGTTATTTCAACAGCAATTCCTGATACTGGTATTGATATATATATGGGTATTGGAGGCGCTCCTGAGGGAGTGTTAGCAGCAGCTGCATTGTGCACTATAGGTGGACAAATGATGGGTAGATTGTTGTTTGATAACAATACTCAAAAAGAGCGCGCGATGCGCATGGGTATACAAGATCTGCACAAAAAGTATACTGTTCAAGAAATGGTTTGCGGAAAAGATGTGATGTTTGCTGCAACAGGCGTGACTAACGGTACTATGCTTGATGGCGTTAAAGTATTGAGCAATGGAAGTGTTTGCACGCATTCTATTGCAATGCGCTCACAAAATAAAAGTGTAAGACATATTAAAACTGAGCATAGGTTATTTTTTAAAACTTAGGCCAATAAATGATCGCTGATTCCATAACTCCTACTAAGATCTACAAATCTGTTAAAAACAAAAAATGGTCACAAAGATCTCTTGATGCGCGTATGGCATTAAGTATTGCTCAAAAAACAGGTCTGCCTTATATGCTTGCAGAGATGTTATCTAGCCGTAATATTCATATTGAGCAAGTAATGAGTTTTTTGGAGCCAAAGCTTAAAGACTTACTACCAGATCCATTTCATTTACTTGATATGAATAAAGCTGTCGAAGCAATAGTAAAGGCAGTTATGAACCATAGTAAAATACTTATTTTTGGTGATTACGATGTAGATGGCGCTACATCTGCTGCGTTATTAAAGAATTACTTCAAGGCAATAGGTATCGAAGTTGGTGTCTATATACCAGATCGTATTCTGGAAGGTTATGGACCTAATATTGAGGCTTTTCAAACCTTCAAGAAAGAAGGAGTAGATTGTGTTATTACTGTGGACTGTGGCACCTCATCTTATGAGCCACTAGCAGTTGCCAAGAAATTGGAATTGGAAGTAATTGTGATAGATCACCATATAGGTAGTTTAGCGATGCCAGAAGCGCTTGCAATAATCAACCCCAATAGAGCGGATGAGATTTCTGACTATAAATACTTAGCTGCAGTAGGCGTGTGTTTTTTATTTGTTACAGCCTTAACAACTCGTCTGAAAAGCAAAGGATTTTTTAATAACATTTCTGAGCCAAATTTATTTTATCTGTTAGATTTAGTCGCTCTTGGTACGGTGTGTGATCAAGTACCGCTTGTTGGTTTAAACAGAGCCTTTGTAAGACAAGGACTTAAAGTAATGAAAAATAAACAAAATTTAGGATTACGAACCTTAATTGAAGTAGCTGGAATTAAAGAAGATGTATCTGTGTATCATCTTGGGTTTACCGTAGGGCCAAGAATCAATGCGGGAGGGCGTATTGGTCAGTCATTCCTAGGTGCGGAGTTGTTGTCTGGTATTGATTATGATAACGCAATCAAGATATCAAGACAATTAACTATGTATAACGAAGAAAGAAAAGCAATTGAGTTATTGGTATTAGAGCAAGCAATGTTACAGGCTGAGAGCCTTCCTAAAACTGATTCAATGATCTTTGTAATAGGTGAAGGATGGCATTTTGGTGTAGTCGGCATCATTGCAAGTAGATTGAAAGATAGATTTAATAAACCAACTGCTGTAATTTCGCTTATTGATGGCGTAGGCAAAGCCTCATGTCGCTCAATTTCTGGTATAGATTTTGGGGCAGCTGTAATAGCTGCTAAGTTAGCTGGGTTAGTAATCGCAGGAGGTGGACATTCAATGGCTGCTGGTTTTACTGTACGCATAGATAAGATAAATGAGCTAAAGGAGTTTTTCTGTCTGAGTTTTAATCAATTATACAAGGACATAGTAAGTAGCTCTATGAATTACTTTGATGCCCAGTTAACCTTGAATTCTGCAGATGTAGCTTTTATTAATTTGATAGATAAATTAGGACCATTTGGAAATGGCAATAATCAGCCAAGGTTTTTAATTAGTGGGGTCAATGTGATCAAAGCCGTTATTGTGGGTGGATCTCATATTAGTTGTATTTTAAGTGATGGTGTTAACTGCAAAATCAAGGCTATAGCTTTCCGTGCACTTGATAATCCCATAAGTGAAATTTTGCTTTCCAAGCAACGTTTTAATTTGAATTTGGTTGTTAGTTTGAGTATAAATCGTTGGAATGGAGTTGAATCTCCAGAAATGATAATACAAGATTTGATAGTGAGCTAAGATGATTTTATCAATTCAATCACATGTCGTGTATGGTTACGTAGGAAATAAGGCGGCATGCTTTCCTTTGCAGTCTCTTGGATACGATGTGTGGCCAGTTAATACAGTACAATTCTCAAATCATACTGGTTATGGAAAATGGCAAGGTGAGATCTTTAGTCCGGAGCATATTAAAAGAGTAATTCAAGGTATCAGAGAATTAGGCGTAATAGATCAATGTAAAGCAGTATTGTCTGGTTACATTGGAGAGAGTGCTATTGGCGAAGTAATTTTATCGACCGTTGAGGAAATTATGATAAATAATCAAGACTTACTATATTTGTGTGATCCTGTCATGGGTGATATCGGCAGAGATGTTTTTGTTAAAGATGGAGTTGTGCAATTTTTTAAGGATCGAGCTTTATATAAAGCAACTATAATTTCTCCCAATCACTTCGAAGCTGAGTTATTATATGGTGCTAAAATTAGCACCATAGAAGAAGCAAAGAATGCTGCAAACTATTTTCACAACCAAGGCATTAGGATAGTAA
Organism: Rickettsia typhi; assembly: GCA_945905715.1. Taxonomy (GTDB): domain Bacteria; phylum Pseudomonadota; class Alphaproteobacteria; order Rickettsiales; family JABSSG01; genus JAGVLN01. The sequence goes on along the minus strand of CAMDPW010000002.1, from coordinate 36,799 downwards.
TATTCACAAGTTTCACAAGTATTGATTTATCTTCTGATAAGATGCACATTTTCTTATCTGATAGCTCAAAATGTTTTTTAGGGCAGACGCCTTTAGTAAGTTTTAGTATTGCGCCAAACGGAACAGGAGATCTATTTTCTGCATTGTTTCTCGGTTTTTATCTTGAAGAACCAGATAGCTATAGGGCGTTATATAAGACGCTTCAAAATATATACTTAGTAATCAATAACACTTGGTTATTAAAAAAAAGAGAGCTAGACTTGATTAATCATCATTATACTAGCGCCATTGATAATAAAGATGTTTTTATAGAAGTAGTATAGATTATTCTAACTTGTTTTCTAGTAGTATTTTAGCTAAATATTTAGTATAGTAGCTGATGATTATATCTGCGCCAGCTCTTTTGATTGCCGTATTAATCTCTATCACTGCTTGCTTTTCATCAAGCCAGTTATTCTGGCTTGCAGCTTTAATCATCGCGTATTCTCCGCTAGTATGGTAGGCAACTATAGGTATTTCTGGATGTAGTTGTTTTATTTTATAAATTATATCTAAATAACAATGTGCTGGTTTGATCATAATCATATCAACGCCTTCTTCAATATCTAGCGCTACTTCTTTTATAGCTTCATTTGGATTGCAGTAGTCTGCTTGGTAACTGCGTCTATCACCAAACTTCGGTGCTCCTTCAGCTGCCGCTCTAAATGGACCATATAATGCTGAGGCGTATTTAACCGAGTAGCCAATTATAGGGATTTTGGCATAATTATTAATATCAAGTATTTTACGAATAGCGTTAACAGCGCCATCCATCATGCCACTAGGCGCAACTATATCTACTCCAGATTCAGCAAATACTATTGCTTGCTTGGCAAGCAGAGGTAAGGTTTGATCGTTATCAACATCATTATTTTCAATAATACCACAATGACCATGGCTCGTATACTCGCACATGCATATATCAGCAATGACTAGCAAATTTGGTGCTAATTTTTTAATTTGTTTTATAGCTTGAGGAATAATGCCATATATATCTACAGAAGATGATCCTACTTCATCTTTGTATGCCGGGATACCAAACAAAATTACTGCTCTAATGCCTAAACTTACAATTTCTTTAATTTCAGCTTCAAGATTATCAATGCTAATTTGATAATGACCTGGCATACCAGGAATAGCAACCTTAACGTTAGTACCATGTTTGATGAATAAAGGCAAAATAAAATTGTCGATATGGAGTCTTGTGTTTTGCACCATAGATCTTATAATTGGATTATAACGCAATCTTCTTGGTCTAGTACGTAGATAATTATTCATAGAATTATTGTAACATTATATTGTACGCGGTATTATAATAGACAAAGGTTTCTGAGTAAAGCTATTTTACTGGTCTATGATCATTACTAGCACTAACATCTAAGCGTCTTCAACCAAAGTTTTTCTAAGAATTTTCTAGTATGTGTAACAGATATAACAAAACCTTAGCTTCTTCGATCAACTCTAAAGAATTATTAATTATAAAAAATAATATTATGGGAAGGGTATAGAATATTGTATAGTAAGGACTATTTTTAATAGCAGTGGGTTTTAAGACAATATTGATACTTTTGTGAATAGTCTTCTAGTCATCTTAAATAATCTGATAATTTTATATTTTCTGGTAGATACATAGTGACAGAGAGAAATCTAAGAGATACATATATTTTAACCTCAAGAATCTTTTAGTAAGATTAACAAAATAATGCAAAATAATCTGAGTCACTACTTGAAAAGTTTACAATTTACTCCTATATGTTGAGATGTAATTTTTAGTACATTTTTATTTATGTTTTAAGATGCGCATTTTACTATTAATCTTAGTAGTGTAAACAATATTAATTAAGGGAGTTCTTAAGATGAATTTTAAACCATTGTATGATCGTGTTGCAATAGAAGTGATACAACAAGAAGAAAAAACAGCCGGCGGTATTATTATTCCTGATACTGCTAAAGAGAAGCCAATGCAAGGTAAGGTTATTGCCGTGGGTGATGGCATTGTCGATGAAACAGGCAAGAAAAGACCATTGTCAGTTAATGCTGGTGATAAAGTGTTATTCGGTAAGTGGTCTGGAACTGAAATTAAAGTTAATGGCAAGGATTTATTAATAGTGAAAGAATCTGATATTTTAGGAATAATACAATAAAATATCTATTCAGTATTTTAAGTACAATTAGGTATAATAAGTAAATTAAATTTGAGGAGAAGTTTATGGGTGCTAAATCAATTGAACATGGTGCAAAAGCAAGAGAATTAATGATGCAAGGAGTAGATATACTTGCGAATGCTGTAAAGGTAACATTGGGACCAAAGGGTCGTAATGTGGTAATAGACAAAAGTTATGGCGCTCCAAGAGTAACCAAAGATGGAGTAACAGTAGCAAAAGAAATAGAGTTGCATAACAAATTTCAAAATGTTGGCGCACAGCTCATCAAGTCAGTTGCTAGCAAAACAAATGACATTGCAGGGGATGGCACTACAACCGCTACAGTGCTTGCTCAAGCTATTACACGCGAAGGAAATAAAGCAGTTGCGGCTGGTATGAACCCAATGGATTTAAAACGCGGTATTGATAAAGCTGTAACTGCTATTATTGAAGATATTAAACAAAAAAGTAAGAAAATTAGTAGTAAGCAGGAAATTGCACAAGTTGGTACAATTTCTTCCAATGGTGACAAAGATATTGGTGAAAAAATTGCTGAGGCAATGCAAGAAGTAGGTCATGAGGGCGTTATTACCGTTGAAGAAGCAAAAGGCTTAAGTTTTGAGATCGACGTAGTTAAAGGCATGATGTTTGATCGTGGCTATTTATCTCCGTATTTCGTAACAAATAGCGAAAAAATGATAGTAGAACTAGAAAATCCATTCATTCTAATTTTTGAAAAAAAGCTCTCAAGTTTACAATCAATGATCCCATTGCTTGAATCTGTTGTACAAGCTGCTCGACCACTCCTTATTATCGCAGAAGATGTAGAGGGCGAGGCTTTGGCAACTTTAGTTGTAAATAAATTGCGTGGTGGCTTAAAAGTATGCGCAGTGAAGGCTCCTGGCTTTGGCGATAGAAGAAAGTCAATGTTAGAAGATATTGCTACTCTTACTAAAGGACAAGTTGTGAGTGAAGATCTTGGTATGAAACTAGAAAGCGTGAATATCGCAATGCTTGGTACTGCAAAGAGAATTACTATTTCTAAGGAAAACACCACAATTGTTGATGGTAACGGTGATAAGAAAGAAGTAGAAGCACGTTGTAGTCAAATTCGCGCTCAAATAGAGGAGTCAACTTCTGATTATGATAAAGAAAAATTGCAAGAACGTTTGGCTAAACTTTCAAGCGGTGTTGCAGTTTTAAAAGTTGGTGGCGCAACTGAAGTAGAAGTGAAAGAGCGAAAAGATAGAGTTGAAGACGCTCTAAATGCTACTAGAGCAGCTGTACAAGAAGGTATAGTAGCTGGCGGTGGTGTTGCATTGTTTTATTCAGCTCGTATACTTGATAAACTTTCTGCTGATAATGAAGATCAAAAAGCTGGCATCAATATTGTCAGAAAAGCTCTACAGTCTCCATTGCGACAAATTGCTGAAAATGCAGGTATTGACGGCGCTATAGTAGTTGCTAAATTATTGGATAGTAAAGACCATAATTTTGGTTTTGATGCGCAAAATCTTGAGTATCTTGACATGATTAAAGCTGGTATTATTGATCCAACAAAAGTAGTAAGAACTGCTTTGCAAGATGCCGCTTCGGTAGCTGGGTTGTTAGTGACTACTGAAGCAATAGTAACAGACAAACCTGAAGAAGATAAATCTTCTGGTGGCGGTGCTTCTGGTATGGGCGGCATGGGCGGCATGGGCGGCATGGGCGGCATGGGCGGCGGCATGGATTTCTAATCTACGATCTTAATAGTTTATAATCAAAAGGAGGAGCGTGTTGCTCCTCCTTTTTTATATTTTATCACCTTCTTTCCTACTTAGCATTTGAATATAATCTTGCTTTATGGATTCCGTTGGAGGTTCCCTCGTAATTTCCAAAAACTGGCTCAACGCCATGCTGAGTCCTGTATTATAAGATTATTCTTAGACTTTTTTATTTTTAGAATGTCCGTTAAACTTTGATCATGCTGGATATAATAAACATAGGAACAGTATGTGAGTTTTTTCAAGCCGATTGTTGATAATCTTGACTATAGAAGCGACAGAAAGGCTAAGTTTTAAGTATTCTTTTAGCTGTTCTTTATAAGGATCAAGAGCTCTGCTTTTCTTATTTTTTACTGCCTTTTGGTCTACCTAAAATTTCTCCTGAGGCTTTAAGCGCTGCTAGTCCTTGCTTAGTGTTGATTGATATAAAATCGCGCTCAGTTTTAGCAAACTATAAACAGCTGATAATACCTTCGGGGATCTTCGGTTCTCACGTATGCTTGGATACGCTGAGATCCTCGACCCTCGTTCTCTTTTACCCAAGTTTTGAAATACTTTGAGCATATAAAGCTATCAAAAAGCTACCTTTGCCTTATGAAATTAATGGATCACAGATAGTATGATTATTAGCCTCGTGCAGTTCACCACCACATTTATTCAACTCAAACTCTAGGGTATTCTCCCATACTTTTTGAAAACCGTCTTCTTGGTAAAATGAGTATGCATTCTTAAAGGCGCTATAGGCAGCGTACGCGGTCATACTACTAGTATAAAGCAAACCAACAAGTGGATTCTTATTATATGACAACGCAAGAGGTATTGCCATGAAGGCAAGCGAGGTACCAGCACCAATTGCTGCCCCTTCATAATCTCCTTGATATAATAATTGATATACAACGGGTGCTGCAGCAAGTGGTAGGCTAAGCTTAGTAAAGCCATAGCTCATACCATACAGCTGCGCAACATCCGTTCCTACTTTTACAGTGTTATTCATGTTAGATTCAGCTATAAATCTTAGTGCATTAACTCCGGTATCTACTGCCTTAGATGCAACGCCTACCTTATGAAATAAGTTATTTGCTTTTTCTAAATGCGTCGGGTTGCCAGGGTTACCAACTGCCATCTTTCCGTTAGCTTTATGTTCTATTGCCAGTACTTCAGGCCATTCTCCTATCTCCTGACCAACCGGTACTGGTTTATTGGCATGTAAGTCCCCTCCCCTCTGCAAGATGAAAATCTTCTATCCTAATAGCTTCTTTAAACTATACAGAGTCATCTTATCCGGATGCAACACGAGAGCTAAACGTTTAAAGCGTGAGAAATATCTTCCGCCGTTTCCACTCTCACGTCAGTTATCTTATATTTCCTTAGTAGACCTTGCATTAACCCTATGCTTTCTAAGTCTGGCCGTAAAGCCATAAGCTGACCTGCAGGTATTAGTGAACAATCGACCATATATCCTGAAGGTGCGGGTTGATCGTGATGAATTGGTTTGTATTCCACTTTCTGCTCCTCAAGTTTCTGCTGCCCATGAGGCGGTTGATCAGGTTGGTTTTGCTTCTCCTGTTGCGTGCTATCTGAAGAAAACCATTTCCAAGCAGCTACTACCCCAACCGCTGCCAACCCAAGACTGCTGGCTATAATGTTAATCTGATCACCACTATTCCTTTTTACATCCATTACCTTTACAGGGGCGCATTGACGGTGTCCATTTCCAGTCATAAATTCGTCATTTTTTTTAAGCACGTATCTATTCCCATTGCAAATTTAACATTTCTTTTATAGTTACCATGTCCTTACAAAGCTCTACCCAAGAGTATTGAGCATGATTTGCTTTACAGGATAATCATGTTTAACAGTGACACCCTTACCTGATCGCATAAACCATATTGTAAGTATGATATAGAAGTAACAGTCGAATTCATTAGCACTTGTGGCGGATTAAACTTGCAATTGAAGCTTCTGTTCCTTAATTTTATCAACATATTGATTGGATTTCAAGGGTTTTGTTTGGAAGTGTATACCGACAACTATAATTAGCATATTTTGGTAAAAAATATCTATATTATTCTACATTTTTACTCTTCTTTTTCAAATCATTTTTTAGAGACTCATCAATCAGTTTTAGATTAACATTCTGCTGATTATCTTTAGCTGCTCTGATCCTGTAACTTTCAGAGTTTAATTCAAGGATAGTAGAGTGATGTACTAATCGATCAATTGCAGCGTTGGTTGTCATTTCATCCTTAAAAATCTGTCCCCAGGCTGAAAAAACTAAATTACTTGTAACAACCATACTTCTTTGTTCATAGCGTTCAGCTAGCAAAACAAACAACACATCTGATTCAGCTTCTTATAAGGAATATATGAGATATGAAAGCATCTCGATGACTTACTTATAATTTAGTTTGCGATAGACTTCAAAAAAGAGTTAAAGATAAACAGGAATCAGGTTAGTCGCTCAATGCTCTGACATTGCAACAGGTAAAACAATGGAAGAGTCTATTTTGCGGTATGATACATTATCAAAAACAACAACCTTAAAGGAGCTAGGTTACATACATATTGAACAAGTTGATTTTCTTCAAAAAAATACAAGATTTTAAAATCAAACATCAAATTAGTACTACACTGTTTATTAATATGCCCAGTATGCCACTCTAAAACAAAACAATGTGGTGGGGCCCCCCCGCGCGCGGCGAGGGGTTTGATGGCACTGAGAACTGCTGGTCTATTGCTCATTCAATTGAGAGTGATTGTAAAAAAATAATATTTATCTTGGATTGGCTTCATATTGCTATGAAAGTTAAGAACATAGCTATTGCAGAAGAGTATGTAGAATCATATAGTAAAATAAAATGGCATTCATGGCATAGCAAACCAGTTAAAGCACTAACTAAATTAGAGCAACTTGCTATTCTCATTAAAGATATCTCTATCGTGAGTCATTTAAACAAGCTGACTACTTACATCAACAACAAGAATGGATTGTTAATTATATTCTCAGGAAGCGAAAAGCATTAGTTTGCACCAGCAACCTTGCTGAATCAACCGTTAACACTCTTATTAACGATCGACAAAAAGGTAAACAAAAAATGTTATGGAGTCGCGATGGAGCACATAATATTCTGCAAATTAGAGCATCTAATTTAAGTAATTCTTAGAAAAAGATTGGAAGGATATAGAGTCTAAAATATATCAAAAAGCAGCATAGAAATCAATTATCGAGATGCTTCCATCATATAATGCCTTCGAATGCAAGTTAGTTTACTATAACATACTACAAGACATGCATTTATCTTTATTTATTTTAATCCAAACTCATGCAAAATAAATGCGTATTCTCTAGCAATTTCTTTAATACGATCAAATCTACTGGATTTACCACCATGACCAGCATTCATTTCTGTTTCTAATAACAGAATATTCTTATCTTTCTTACGAGCTCTTAGTTTTGCTACAAATTTTGCTGGTTCCCAGTATGTCACCCTTGGATCATTTAGGCCTGCTAGTACATATAAAGCTGGATATTCTTGTTCTTTTATATTGTCGTATGGAGAGTATGACTTAATATAATCAAAATATTCTTCTTGTAAAGGGTTTCCCCATTCCTTGAACTCTCCAGGCGTGAGTGGCAAGGAATCATCTAGCATGGTATTTAGTACATCAACAAAAGGCACGTCTGCAATAGCAGTTTTAAATAACTCAGGACGTTCATTAATAGCAACCCCAATTAACATGCCGCCAGCGCTGCCACCTTGTATGGCAATATTACCAGCGTGCGTATATTTTTGCTTTACTAGATAATCAGCCACTGCGATATAGTCACTAAAAGTTCTTTTTTTGTTCATAAACTTAGCTGACTCATACCATTCGAAGCCGAGATCATCGCCTCCACGTATGTGAGCGATAGCATATACAAAGCCTGCATCAAGTAAAGAGATCATGTTGCTATTAAAACTCGGCGGAATAGCAATGCCGTAAGAACCATAACCATATAAATATAGGGGATTAGAGCCATCTTTTTTTAGTAGGTCTTTTTTGTACACAAGAGATATAGGGACTTTTACTCCATCATTGGCGGTTGCCATTAATCTCTGAGATTCATAGAGATTTTTATCGTATCCGCTTGGAATTTCTTGAGTCTTTAAGGTTGTAAGTTTTTTAGAGTCAAAATTATACTTAAATACTGTGGTAGGAGTATTGAGCGAGCTGTAACTCACTAGTGCGCCTTTATCATCGGCGCAAGAATATATCACACTTGCCGTGTAAGTAGGGTCAGGAAAAGAAATAGCATTCTTATGCAGTAAATCATAGTTTAAAATGGTTATTTTTGGTAATCCCAACTCCTTAGTTGTTATGACTAGATTATCGTTATATAAGTTAAATCCTACTAAATATATATCTGCTGAATGCGGAATAACTTCTATGAATTCTTGTGATTTGTAATCTTTTATAGACAATCTTACCAAGCGAAAATTTTTCCCCATATCATTAGTGTGAATATAAAAATCATTATGTATTTGATCAACGCTATACAGATGATCTTCGCGTCTTTCTATCAGTAGTTGCAATTGATGTAACGAGTCGTTAGCCTTAATAAACCTTACCTCACTACTATTGTTGCTAGATGTACATACAAAAATATATTCTTCGCTTGAAGACTTGCTAAGATCTACACTAAAGGTAGGATCTTTTTCTTCATAAATTAGCGTGTCTTGCTCTTGTGCGCTTTCAAGAGCATGATAATAGATTTTGTTTTTTCGCCATTTATCATCAACTTTTATATAGTAAAAGCCACGGTTGTTTTTGTCCCACACTATACTGCTAATACTATCTTTAATAGTATCTGATAATATCTTTTTTGTGCGTAGGTCTTTAACTTTAATTGTAAAATTCTCATTGCCGCTGGTATCTTCTGAGTAAGCTAATAACTTTCCATCTGAACTGACAGATAAAGCTCCTATTTTAAAAAATTTATGTCCTTTTGCTTCTTGATTTTGATCTAGAATAGTTTCTTCTTTGTTGTTTAATTGCTTTCTAACATAAATTGGATAGTCAGAGGTTTCTTCGGTGATTCTAAAATAATAGTAATTATCTGAATTTTTAACCGGCACTGACCTGTCCGCTAATTTTATTCTACCGATTATTTCATTATACAAATTCTCTACTGTACTTTTTAGCGGCTTGAAATATTTTTCGGTGTATTCATTTTCGTACTTCAGATAAGCTAAAATTTCTTTATTTTCTACATTTGGCCATTTTTGATCACGCAACCAAAAATAATCATCAGAAAGTTCTTGATTGTGTATATTGATTTTATGAGATATTTTTTTTGCAATTGGTGGATTACCAAGATTCATGTTACTTTCCTTGTCTAAGCCGATGGCGTTATGATCAAAGCTTAATATTCCAAATACATACATAGAGGATGTAATAACAAAATATTTAAGAGTTCTAATGGTTAAAATTGTAACTCTTAAGGATATGCTGTCAATAAGCTGTTTTGTTTTTTTAAAAATAGAGTTTTGTAGTACATAACCGTCAAGCCAATTTATTGCACTCTTAAATTTCATACTACACGCTCTAATTTACTTATCTTCAACTTCTCATTTAAGTGGCGGGAGCGACGGGACTCGAACCCGCGACCTCCTGCGTGACAGGCAGGCGTTCTAACCAACTGAACTACACCCCCTTAATAAGCTAGAATCTAGAGTTTACTTTCTATATGATTTCATTAAACAAGTAAAGTTGAATATTAAAAAATTATCTATAATAAACCAGCTTCTTTAAAAAATACTTGACTAAAAATAAATATCAAATAATCTCCACGCATAATAAATTACGTGGAAGAATGAACAAAAATTTTAAATATATAATTTACGTAGTAGTGATATTATTAATTTCTGTATGGGTTAAAAACAAATTTATGAATCAGCAAGAATACACATTATCAATTATAAAACCAGATGCGACTAGTCGTAATCTTACTAACGAAATTAATCAACTATTTACTAATGGCAACTTAAAAGTCGTAGCTCAGAAAGAGATAATTTTAACTAGTGAGCAGGCAGAGGCTTTCTATGCAGAACATAAGGATAGACCGTTCTTTAGTGGTTTAGTTGAGTACATGACGTCTGGTCCTGTTGTGGTACAAGTTCTGACAGGTAAGGATGCAATTGCACAAAACAGAAAAATAATGGGCGCAACTAATCCAGATAATGCCGATCTAGGAACCATTAGGGAGAAATTTGGCGAGTCAGTTGAAAGAAATTCTGTGCATGGTTCAGATAGCCCAGAATCTGCAAGAAGAGAAATTAGTTTATTTTTTAATTACGACGAAGTAACTAAAAATCACTAAGCAATTGTCTAAGTAATACAAATCTCTTTGTATTGATTTGATAAAATCAAAGCCGGATTAGCTCAGGGGTAGAGCAACCGCCTTGTAAGCGGTAGGTCGTCAGTTCAAATCCGACATCCGGCACCACTCTCTTTCATTCTTCTAATATTAGCGACTTTAGAGAATTCGTGATTAATTTTTTCGATAGTTTCTTTATTTTGTAGACGGGGGTATATCTTAGAGAGTATATAATACCAGAAATATTTGGATAAATAAGGAAATGCTTGCTGTTCTTGCGCATGTTTCCACATAGTGGATACACATCTATTAAATAATAAATTTTGATACCTATCAATTTTATCGTAATTATCATTAATGAAGTTATAGTATGCAAGAAAACGATCATGAAATTGCTGACTTAAGTTCTTTGAAAGTCTTTTATAAGAATGCTTATTGCCTTCAGGCATGATTCCTATAACAGCATTTTTTAAATCAATAAATCTCTTGGCATTAAGCGCTAGCCTAAGAGGTAATGATTCGTCTTGAATAAAAATCCTTTCATCACATCCTTCAGCTTTTTTAAATAAATCATACCTAACCAAAGAAGACATGTTGACCAGATTTTTATTTGTTAAAATGTAATAGAGAGGCTCATTTGATAATACAAATTCTATTTTTTCTACGATAGATATATTTTGGGTGGTTTCTAGTTTTTTTCTTTTACCATAGATAAAATCTGCTCTTTTATTTTCAATAAGATTTAGCATAATTTCAGCTGCATTGTTAAAGAGTACATCATCTCCATCCATTAGCAGTAAATATTCTCCACTAGCTTTTTTTGCTCCTTGATTAAGTCTTATGCTTGGTCCTAAATTTTGCTCGCTTTTAATAATTTGTATATTCTGAATTTTACTTGTATTTTGCTTGATTATCTCAATTGAATTGTCTGTTGAAGCATCGTCAACAAAAATGAACTCCATTTGAGGAGCTATAGTTTGATTAATTAAGGATTTTATTACCCCTGGCAGGAACTGAGCTTTATTGTATACGGTAATAATGACACTAATTTTTAATATCATTATGTAATTTTATTGTTTATCAATTTATAAGCATTTTTATACCAAGAGCTTTTAGGGTAGTTATAGCCTAAGACAGCCGCATTGTTTCTAGCTTCGTCAAATAGACCAAGGAATAAATAAGCCTCTGTTAAACGATATAATGCTTCTTGTATATGAGTGGTTGTTGCATATTTCTCAACTACTATCTTAAATCTATTGATTGCAGAAATCAGATTTCCTGAGTGTAAGTAATAACGACCAATTATCATCTCTTGAGCAGCTAAGTGGTCGTTAATTAAATCGAGTTTTATTCTTCCATCTTTAGCATAAGAAGTATTCGGAAATCTAGCTATTAATGTTTCAAAGGCTTCTTTGGCATCAATAGTGATGCTTTGATCACGCGTAGGAGAGTCTATCTGTTCATAGCAAGCCAATGCTCGCAAGTAATAAACATATGGTATATCTGTGCTTGCTGGAAAAATTTTTATATAATTTTCAACAGCGATTATCACGCTATCATAATCTCCAGTTGCATAATAAGAATAAATTTCCATTATGTGCGCCCTCGAGGCTAAATCTTGATATGGAAACTCGTACGCTACCTTGGAGAAAAGCTCTGCTGAAGTTTTAAAATTCTTATCATGCATAGCTTGCAATCCATCTTTGTAGATTTGCTCAGCAGTTCTAGTGTCTTCTGGTTCTTCTTGATTTTTTTTATGAGAACACGCTGTTGAAGTAAGTAATATTAAGCAAAATATGATAGCTGTAATTCTTCTTGAAACTGACATAAAACCTAGATAAAAATATATTGTGTATAAGATTTTAGTGCAAAGTATATCAGTTATTAGTAAAATTTCTATGCGAAAGTTACAATTAGATTATACTTCTAAATGTTTAGCATTAATAAATTTCATAATTTTATATTATAATTAATACATGAAATACAGTACGAATACTACCATAGAAAATAAAAAAATACAAATACCGAGAGATTTGTTCAGCTTTATTTGGCATTTTAGTAAGAACTATAAAGCTAATATTGCTACATTAGCATTCATTTCGCTCTGTTGGGCTATAGAGATTACTACGCGTCCTTATATATTAAAGGTCGTTATTGATCGGATAACAGAGAATCCAGACGCTACTAACATCATAGCATTACTTACCTTGCCAGCTGCTTTATATGTTGCTTTAGAGATCATCATGTCACTTTTATATAGGGTATATGACTATATTATACTTAAAGTCATGCCACTAATACTATCTGATATTTGGTACCAAATTTTTAGTTATGTGCAGCACCATTCGGTTAAATTTTTTCAGGATAATTTTGCAGGTAATATTTCGAATAAAATAGGCGATATGTCACAAGGTGTAGATTCTATAATTCAATTTACGCTTTGGATGTGCATACCAAACATTTGTTTGCTATTAATTACTTTAGGCATACTATTTTCGGTACATTCAATATTTGCTTTAATCATGTTAGTCTGGGTAGCAGTATATTTTCTTGCTAATTATAAATTGTCTTTTCATGCTATTGTTCAGTCTAAAAAATTTTCAGAGAGTAAAAGTCGTCTTATGGGATGTCTAGTTGACATGCTTACGAATGTTAGTGCAATTAGATTATTTGCAAGGCATAGTTATGAAACAAAAATTCTCAGTAGATATCTACAAGATACCGTCCATGCTGATCGTAATATGCAATGGCAGTTGTTAAAAATTAAAGCAATATTTGGTTTTTTAGGAGTCGTATTATTAGTAACCATGCTGCTTACGTTAATTTATGCTAGACAGCATCATTTTGTTAGTGTCGGAGACTTTGCTTTAGTTCTGACTTTGTCAGCATCAGTCATAGAAAATCTTTTTATTTTACTGCAATCTATTGTAACATTAACAAAAGATATAGGAAAATGTAAGCAAGCAATTGATTCTGTATTAATTCCATATGACACTGTCAATACAAAAAATTCCAAGATACTAAAAGTTAAAAATGGCGAAATAGTATTTAAAAATGTTACTTTTCAGTATAGTGAAAACAATAATGTTTTTGATGATACTTCAATTACAATTAAGCCTGGCAGCAAAACAGGATTGGTGGGCACTTCTGGTTCAGGTAAAACTACTTTTGTGAATTTGATTTTACGATATTTTGATATTAATGCAGGGGAGATCTTGATAGATGGATGCAATATTGCTACAGTTACTCAGTCTTCATTGCGTTCACAAATATCAGTTGTACCTCAAGACACGACATTATTTCATCGAAATGTGTATGATAATATAAGTTACGGTAAAGAAAATGCTACTAAAAGAGAAGTACTCAATGCTTCTATACTAGCGCATTGCCACGATTTCATTAAGAAATTATCTGCCGGCTATATAACAGTAGTTGGCGACAGAGGCGCTAAATTATCTGGAGGACAAAGACAAAGAATTGCTATAGCACGTGCTTTTTTAGAAAATTCAAAAATACTCATTCTTGATGAGGCGACAAGCTCATTAGATTCGATTACTGAAAAGAAAATCCAAAAAGCTTTGGATAAATTAATGAAAGAAAAAACTACTTTAATTATAGCTCATAGACTTTCTACTTTAGTAAATGTAGATAGAATTTTGGTATTCAAAAAAGGACAAATTATAGAAGATGGGTCTCACGAACAATTACTTGTCAAAGGCGGGTATTACGCCAAATTATGGAAAATGCAGACTAATGGTTTCTTGCCAGATCAAGAAATTGATGAAATATACGCATAAATTTATCTTCCTAGTAAACAATTGCAACACAGTATTTACTGCACACAGAGTATTTTTTCTTGTCATCAATTTATATAAAACATTTACAAATTTCTTACTAATCTTAGGATGGTGTAGCGCTATGAATCATAGTCCCTAACTTAATGGCGCAACTAATAATGCGCCAAATATCAGCAATCCTACAAATATATTAGATTTAAATCTTATTAGACAATTTTGAGGATTTGCAGTTTTTAAGGTGAGTACTTGCCAGAATAAAATGACTGTAGGAGGAAACATGAAGCAGTAGGTAAGAATATGCTTGTTTTTTAAACTTAATATTATAAATAATATCATCAAACTATATATCAAAGCTAGTATGCTTTTGGGGAATTTTTTTATTGCAATAGATGAGGATTTTACACCAATTTTTAAATCATCTTTGATATCTTGATATCCATAAATTGTGTCATAGCCTAAAGTCCAAAAAACTCCAGCTATATATAATAACAATGCATTAATATCAATTTTTGTCATAATTTGCGCGTAACCAATTAATATGCCGATATTGAAAGTGAATCCTAGAAATAACTGAGGCCAATAAGTGATTCTTTTCATAAGCGGATAAACAGCTGCTAACACAATAGAAAACAGTGAAATCATTATAGCAATTTTATTGAAGTATAGTAATATCAAGACACCTATTAATAGCAGAAAACACAAAATTAGTAGAGCTTCACTCCTAGTGACTACGCCACTTGCTAATGGTCTATGCTTAGTTCTAGCAACATTTTTATCTATATCAATATCAACTAGATCATTTACAATGCATCCCGCACCACGCATAACGATGCTACCTAAAATAAACAAAATTATTAAAACGGTATCATTTACACCTCTTGCTAGGGCCACACCCCATAAACATGGCCATAGCAAGAGAAAAATACCTGCTGGTTGATGTATTCTTATAAGTTTGAAGTATTGATTAAGCTGCATTCATATTCGCTGATACAAACTAAATACTTGATTATAATTCTTAAAACCAATAAAACAATATGATTGCGCATTAATTAATGAACTAATAATGATCATGAATAATTTTCCTAGCCAATACAAACCAATTGAAGTCGAACAAAAATGGCAAAAACTTTGGCAAGAGCAAGATCTATATAAGTGGGATGAAAATATATCAAGAGAAGATTCTTTTATAATTGACACTCCACCTCCTACGGTATCTGGCTCATTACATATGGGTCATGTATTTAGTTATAGTCAGGCAGATTTTGTTGCGCGTTATCAGAGAATGAAAGGAAAAAATGTTTTTTATCCCATGGGTTTTGATGATAATGGCTTACCAACTGAGCGCTTGGTAGAGAAGGCAAAGAATATTCGTGCTGTGCATATGGACCGTACAGAGTTTCAAAAAATATGCTATGATACAATTGAAGAGGCAGAAAAAGAATTTTATAATCTTTTTAATAGTATAGCTTTGAGTATTGACTGGTCTCAAAAGTATCAAACTATCAGTACAAGTTCTCGCAAGATATCGCAATTATCATTTTTAGATATGCACTCTAAGAATGAAGTGTATCGAAAATTACAGCCATCATTGTGGGATACTGTTGATAACACAGCTTTGGCTCAGGCTGATGTAGTTGATAGCGAAATCTTGGGCAAAATGTATAACATTAGATTTTTTACTCAAGACTTAGAACCGCTAATAATAGCTACTACTAGGCCAGAACTTATTCCAGCTTGCGTAGCCGTTTTTTTTAATGATCGTGATGATAGATATCAAAATTTGAAAGGAAAAAATGCTATTAGTCCAATATTCGGCGCTTCTGTTCCTATAATCCCTGATCAATCTGTTGATATAGCAAAAGGAACTGGTTTAGTCATGTGCTGTACATTTGGTGATATTACCGATGTTGACTGGTGGAGACGTTACAATTTGCCAATTAGGATTGTGTTAGATCAATCTGGCAACTTGTCTCTACGAGATAAATTGACTGATAGTAATTTTAACTTTCAAAATAGCGTTTTACTTCATGAAGCTGTTCAGCAATTAGAAGGAGTTAAAGTTCAAGATGCTAGAGAGAAAATCGTAGAGATTTTACACGCAACTAATTGCATTGAAACGGAACAAGAAGTCATAAAAAACGTTAAATGCGCAGAACGATCTGGTAGTGCACTTGAGATTTTGGTTACTCCACAATGGTTTATAAAAATTCTAGACAAAAAACAACAATTACTTGAGAAATCAGCTCAGTGTAATTGGTTTCCGAAATATATGAAAGTTAGATTAGACAATTGGATTGAAGGATTGAATTGGGATTGGTGTATAAGTAGGCAGAGATTTTTTGGTGTGCCAATTCCAGTATGGTATTCCAAAAGATTTGGCGAAGAAGGTAAAATCATCCTACCAAGGCCAGAGGATTTGCCTGTAGATCCTTTAATTGACATTCCATTTGGCTATTCTAAGAACGAGGTTGTAGGCGAGGTGGATGTTATGGATACTTGGGCCACAAGCGCAGTATCACCTCAGACTAATAGTCATGCTATTAATGATAATTTTGCTGTCGATATAAATCGGCATCGTAAATTATTTCCAGCAGATTTGCGACCTCAGGCTCATGAAATTATTAGAACGTGGACTTTTTATACAATAGCTAAAGCACTGATCCATGAAAACATAATTCCCTGGAAAAACTTAATGTTAAGCGGATGGTGTCTTGCTGCAGATAAAACTAAAATGTCTAAATCTAAGGGTAATGTCATTACTCCAATTGAATTGATTCAAGAGAAAGGATCAGATGTAGTAAGGTACTGGGCATCCACATCAAAGCTAGGTGCTGATATTACTTATTCCGAAGAGGCTTTTAAAATTGGCAAAAAGTTGGTTAATAAGTTGTGGAATGCTTCTAAATTTGTAGCATTGAACATCCAAGATATAGATTGCAGCAAGCTAGATCTAAGTCAAGTGAGTCGTGAACTTGACTTGTGGATATTGTCAAAATTTCATCAAGCAGTAAAGAAGTCTACTGAAGAATTTGAAGTATTCGAATATTTTAATGCAAGAATTGCTATTGAAGATTTTTTTTGGAAAGATTTTTGTGACAATTATCTAGAAATTGTTAAAGTTAGAATATATAATACAGACAAATTAGATTATGCTGGTCAAAAAAGCGCTAAGACAACAATTGCTTTTATTTTAGAGATGTTGCTGCGCTTATTTGCTCCATTTATACCTCATATAACTGAAGAATTATATTCGATTGTTTTTGCAAAAAGAGATTCTATACATGCTAAAGGAAATTGGCCAAATTATAAGTTAATGGCTTTTAATGAACATTCACAAAAAATTGGTGACGATATTGTAGAAATATTAGACGTTGTTAGAAAAATAAAAGCGGAGAGAAAATTGTCATTAAAAGCTCCTGTACAGAAGATCGTGATAAAGATCGTGAACGAAGACGGTGCTGTCATATTACCTGAAATAACGCAGGATTTAAAAAATGTGACCAATACAAAGGAGATTGAATTTATAAAAGATCAGGATTATGCTTTAGAGCAAATAACTAATAGCGGCAGATATCATTTAAAATTATATTTTCAATAATTAATGAGTAACTATATGATTCGGCAATTTAAGATAACTACTTTCTTAGCAATGTTTTTAGCTATATCAACATTTATGCTGAATGGCTGTGTACCAGTGATTATAGGTGGAGCTGCAGCTGGTAGTAAGATTCTATCACAAGATAAGACCGTTGGAGAAGTAGTGAGTGACAGCACTATCTGGACAAAAATCAGAGCATCTTTCATTGCTAATAACCTTGATAGTCTAGTGGGTTCTGTTAATGTCAAAGTTAGTGAAGGCAGAGTCTTACTTACTGGATACGTATTATCAAGTGATACTATGTTAAAAGTTATTCGTGTATGCTGGGATCAAGATGGGGTCAAAGAAGTTATTAATGAGCTCAAAATTAGCGAAAGTGACCAGAAAGATTTTGTAGGATACAGCAAGGACTCTTGGATTACAACTCGCATTAAAAGTAAGATGCTTATAACTGGTGGAGTGAAATCAATAAATTATAACATTGTGACTATAGAAGGGGCAGTGTATCTAATAGGTATAGCGCGTACCCAAGAAGAGTTAGACACAGTCACTGATATTGCAGCGACAGTTAGTGGAGTTGAAAAAGTGGTTTCTTATGTAAAAGTGCAAGGAGATCTAGAGAGTAGAGTAGAAAAAACCAGAGGCAGTAATGCTACCAATTCACCAATGTACGAGTACAATGCTGAGCCCATGCCCGTTACTACTGAACTATTACCAACAAACGAATCAATCGCAAAGTCAAATGCTGTCCTCGATAATACAGCTAATACCGATAAATCAGAAGATTGGCAAAAAGAAGAGGTGTTTGACGGCAGTTTTTAAGTCAGTGAGGGGTATTTTATGACTTTAAAAGTTGGAGTGCAGATGGACCCAATTCATCTGCTGAATTTTAAGACTGATTCAACTATATGCCTAATAAAAGAAGCACAAAAACGCGGTTTCTTAGTTTATTGCTATACACCAAAACAAATGTTCTTCACTTCTGGCAAAGTGTATGCTAGGTGTCAAAGTATAACAATTACTGTAGAAACTTATGAATTAGGGTGTTTATCTGTAGTGTGCCTAGAAGAGTTCGATGTTATATTAATGAGGCAGGAACCGCCTTTTGATATGGAATATATTACAGCCACGTACTTGCTAGAAAAGATTCATCCTCATACTTTAATAGTGAACAATCCAAAAGCAGTCCGTGATTTGCCAGAAAAATTATTTATTTGTAACTATCCAGAGTTCATGCCACCTACAATGGTTGCACAAGATATTGACGCAATAAAAGATTTTTTTTTACAACACAAAAAAGTCGTATTAAAGCCTTTATATTCATTCGGTGGAACGGATATTTTTTTAGTGGACAATGAAGAGTATTTAGTGCAAATTTTTAGCCATCTTGTTCAAAAATATTCTACAGCAGTAGTGGTGCAAAAGTTTCTACCTGAAGTAAAATTGGGAGATAAGAGAGTTATTCTCATTAATGGTCAGTTTGCTGGGGCAGTAAATAGAGTGCCATCAGTTAATGATTTTAAAGCTAATCTTGTTGCTGGTGGTACGGCAACTAAAACTGAGATTAGTACTCATGAGTTACAAATGTGTCAGGTTATTGGTAAAGAGCTCTTATCTCGTGGTATCATGATAGCTGGAATAGATATTATAGGAGAATATATAACAGAAATCAATGTAACTTGCCCAACCACTTTTGTTGCAATGAATGAGCTGTATAGACTATTAGATAATCACACAATGGAAGCTTTGACTTGGGATGCTATTATATTATCCAAAGTATCGGAATTATCGTAGCAATGAGAGTTATACACCTTGTGGCGATCTCGGCGCAAGAGCTAATGGAAGGAGACTTGGTACTAAAGGCATGATTTTGTTATTTTTTTAAGGTTTTTTCTAGTTTGCTATGACAGAGGTATTTTGAATGAGTCGGTACTTTATGTAGCATTCTTAGTGTATTGTAAGTCTTTAACTTCTATCCAATGTACTAAAAGATAGTAAAATCAGTTATCAATCTTTTTTTCTCTCAATTTATCAAAATAGTACAGGCGTTTTCTAATTTCTCTTTCGAAGCCACGCTCAACCGGGTGGTAATATTTTTTTCTTGTCATTTTTTCTGGAAAGTAGTTTTGACCAGAAAATCCTGTAGCTACATCATGATCATATTGATAACCTACCCCGTATCCTTGCTTTTTCATCATGCTTGTTGGTGCATTCAAGACATGCTTAGGTGGCGGTAGTGAGCCATATTTTTGCGCATCAACTTTAGCTGTCTTGTGAGCGATGTAAGTAGCATTAGACTTAGGAGAGGTAGCTAAATACAGTACAGCCTGGATTATGGCTAACTCTCCTTCTGGCAAACCTAGGAACTCATAAGCATCCTTAGCAGCTAAAGCTTGTACTAGCGCTTGAGGATCAGCAAGTCCAATATCTTCAGTAGCAAATCTTACTAAACGTCTGATAATATATAGAGGGTTTTCTCCGCCATCTAGCATACGTTGCAACCAATAGACACCTGCATCACTATCTGATCCACGTAAAGATTTATGCAATGCGCTAATGAGATTGTGATGACCTTCTTGAGACTTATCATATAGTGGCATACGTTTTTGTAGTAATAATAGCAGCTCTCTAGCAGAAAATTGCTTACTTGTGTTTATACTGAGTAACTCTTCGCACATATTTAATAAATAACGACCATCACCGTCAGACATATTGCAAAGCATTACTCTTGCATCTACTGTTATGGGCAGGGGGCGATTCGATATGTTTTCGACTCTAGTAATGATTTCTTCTAAAGCCTGAAGATCAAGTCTATTAAGTGCCAACACTTTACAACGTGAAAGTAAAGCGCTATTTAATTCAAATGACGGATTTTCTGTAGTAGCACCAACTAAAATTATGGTGCCGTTTTCTAAGTAAGGCAAAAATATATCTTGCTGGGTACGATTAAAGTGATGAATCTCATCCACTAATAACAGAGTGCCCGAGCTCTGCTTTCTCTCTTTTGCTTGACGCAAGATTTCTCTAAGTTCAGCAGTACTACTCATGACGGCTGAGATCGAATGAAAATGCAAGCCACTTTGTTTAGCAATAATTTTGGCAATAGTGGTTTTTCCACATCCAGGAGGCCCCCATAAGATTATATTAGTAAAGTGACTAGAGTTTAGCATGCGTACAAGCGGCGAGTTTAAACCCAGCAAATGCTGCTGTCCAAAGACTTGTTCAAAGCAGCTCGGTCTAATTGCGTCAGCTAGTGGTTTAGTAGCATTTTTAGTCTGGAATAAAGACATGTTCTTGTTAGTTTTTATATTTGTCATTGTTGGATTCCAAATCAGAAATAATGCTTTATACTAATCTTATTGACTTTTGACAAGATAAGGCAAGACAAATGTATAAAATATATCTTTCCTTCAAGCAACGGTCTTTTTTATCATAAGAATTACCTCAATAGTACATCTTTACTCAAGCTTAGGAAGCGAGTCTTTTTTTAGATAGACAGAGCGTTTGATTAAAGGTTTATTTCTTTTGACTTGTTTTTTTTACTGACTATTTGCGCTGTTTTTTCTAGGTGTTGTTTACATATGCACTAATTCATTTTATCATAGAACTTCAATTTTAGCCAGTGCATTGTTATAAAGATAATAACAAGCGTTCAAAATAGATCACACTATTTTATGAAGTTTAGCATTGTCTTTGCAAATAATATTTTTTACACTGAATTTTAAATCAGATTTTATTAATTATATTTTAACTATTGGATGATACATTTGTACCGTGAATATTAGTATGAGGCAGGAAATCATGCATGAACAGCGATTTCTTGGGAGTAGAGAGTTGCAATATGTAATTATAAAAAGGACCAAAAGAGGTACGTAAGGTACTGACCTTGATATGTTGTATACGTTGCTTTTGAATAACGCACTTAAGTAAATAAAAAATGTTTTATGACTTTCAATCTAGATTCAACTATTTTTATAGGATTTTTGGCCGTTACGGTGGTTATTGGTTTATTTTCAAGCCGTGGTACTAATACTATTAAGCAATATGCTGTAGGTGACCGTAATTTTAGTACTGCCACTATTGTCGCTACTATTGTTGCAACTTGGATTAGTGGAGAGTTCTTTTATAGTAGCATTTCTGAGGCCTATGTAAATGGATTATACTCCATATGGATTGCACTAGGTGATCCATTATATCTTCTATGTATTGGATTATTTTTTGCACCGCGAATGGGAGAGTTTTTAGGTAATTTATCAGTCGCGGAGGCTATGGGAGATTTATATGGCAAGCATGTGAGAATCATTACTGCTATTGCAAGTGTTATAGGTACGGCAGGGTTAGTAGGAATACAATTAAAATTAGCAGGTACAATTTTTGAGTATGCGCTTGACATTCCAAGTATTTATGGCGTAATCATGGCAACGGCTATAGTAACTTTATATTCAGCTATGGGTGGTGTCAAATCAGTGACTTTTACGGATGTGATACAGTTTCTTACTTTTGGAGTTGCCGTGCCAGTGCTAGCTTATGCTCTTTTAACTAGTATTGCTAATCTTGATACTATTTCACATACCTTGGCCACTAATCCATTATTTAATTATAAGGAGGTTTTTGATTTTTCTGAGCCGTTCTCACGTAAGCAGCTGTTTCTATTTTTGTTCTTTATATCTCCTGGATTCAGTCCGCAGATTTTTCAAAGAATCTCTATAGCAAAAAACACTAATCAAGTCAGAGCCTCATTTATTATTGCTGCTATTACTTGTTTATTACTTGGAATAATGATCAATTGGATTGCGGTATTAACCTTGTCAATTAATCCTTTGCTTAACGCAAATGATGTTGTTAAGCATGTGATGCTAAATTCGTCTTATGTGGGATTAAAAGGAATGATGCTAGCTGGGGTTATGGCAATGATTATGTCTACTGTCGATTCATGCATTAACTCTACAGCAGTTATCGTAATTCATGATTTTTGTAAACCATTAAAAATAAGATTCATTACAAATGAAATATTTGCTGCGCGTATAAGCTCGATATTACTCGGCAGCTTGTCATTAATTTTATCGCTACAGAATGGTAGTTTACTGGAGTTGTTGGTAATCACAGAATCTTTCTACGCGCCCATAGTATCAGTACCTTTTGTCATGGCAATTTTAGGCTTTAGAAGTACTGCAAAATCGGTGATATTAGGTATGACAGCTGGATTTGCAACAGTTTTATTGTGGGACTATGTTCTACAGATTCAAGCTGTAAATAGCATTTGCTTTGCTATGATTTCTAATTTAATGGTTCTTATGGGTAGTCATTACTTATTAAAGCAAAAAGGTGGTTGGGTTGGGATTAAAGATAATGCACCACTTGTTAATATTCGTAATGAACGTAAACTCAAATTCAAACAGCTCTTAATTAATATCAAATTTTTTAATATCATTGATGCTTGCAAAAAAAATTGCCCTCAAGGCGAAGGCTTGGTCTCAATATTAGGGTTATTTATCATGATTTCTGCCTTTAGTAGTACTTATACTTTAGACAAAGAGTCGCAACTACAATACGCATATTTATTGAGTGTAATATATCCAATGACTTTCTGCGCTTCTGCAGCCCTTCTAAGTTACCCTCTATGGTTATCAAGCTGGAAAGATACTGGCTTAATTGGCGTATGCTGGAATATTAGCATGTTCTCTGTATTGATCTGTTTTAGTTTTTTACTGATATTAATTAGTGGTTTTTCTGAAATTCAACTTATGGTATTTATGGTCAATATTATCATACTATCTTCGGTGGTAACTTGGCGGTGGTCTTTAGTTACTATTACTCTTGGCATAATTATCACAACCATTTTTTATCAGCAATGTATACATGTAGGCCCACAAAACGATCTATTATCCTTGCAATTTAAGGTGGTTTATTTATTACTATTAATTGTCAGCACATTGATTATTTTCCTGAGACCTAAACAAGAACAGCAAATATTAACTGAGGAAAGGAACGAGCATTTACATGATCGAATAGATACTCAAGAAAAATTGCTCAAGAAAGCTTTAGCATTAAGAGGAGAATTTATTCGCAATATTAGTCACGAATATCGTGCGCCGATGACAGGCATCACTAGTATGGCTGCAACATTATGGGAGTCCTATGATAAGTTCACTGATAAGCAGCGCAAACAGGCTGTGGAAACCATTTTCAAAAGTTCTGCGCGTTTAGAGTCTTTTGATGCGAATATCACTCTTTTATCTAAGTTAAGTAAATCTGACTATAATATTCAAAAAGCAATAGTTGACCTAAGTAGTTTGGCTCATAATCGGTTGAAGGTTTGCCGTAAATTATATGAGGAAAATAAGAAAGATAGAGAGTTTATCATTGATATCGCAGAAGGCATTATAATTAACGGTGATAAATATTACCTATCTCAGTTGTTTGACAATTTAATTATTAATGCTATTAATTATTGCAAGAAAGGTTTGATTACTACTAAGTTACATACTTTTGATAATCTCGTGCATTACAGTATAATTGATAACGGAATAGGAATTCCAATTAGTGAACTAACCGATGTATTCAGTGAGTTTACTGTGAGCTCTAAAACGCGCACTCTTGCAGGAGGTCGTGGCGTTGGTCTCGCTCTTTGCAAACGGATTGTAGAAGCGCATGGTGGCAGTATCTTAGCCAAAAGCGATGGTAATAACGGTGCTGTTTTTACATTTAATTTGCCTATTTAATGCGCTAATTGACCATTTTGCTCTATAATTTGAGGTACTAGTAGATGCGCAGATTTATGAAATCTCGTCATGTCATGACTATCAAATATAAATTGAGAGCTACTTCGATGCAGGTACTCTGCTATTAATTTTCTTTAACATTTGCTCTGCATTATATTAGTGATGTACTATTTGAATAGTATAACAAACCTCCTTTAGTAGTAGAGAGTAGAAAATTTATCGTGGTGTATGGGGATGAGATGGTGGTTGGTTTCTTTGTTTTCTTGATATTTCGTCTCTGCTCATATATGACTTGCTTGTCTCTACTAGTGGGTGCTGTCTTTTTTCTTTTTCTTGTTGCTGATCGAGTTCTTTTATTTTGTCTTGAGAGAGAGTTATAAAGTGTTTCTGGCTAGATTGATTTTGTGGTTTTTCTTGGTACGTATTCTCTATTCGTTGTTGATCAAGCTTCATTCGACAATTGGTGTACTCAATAGTATTAGGAGGGAATCCGTAGCTTACACACTGATTGTGCTCCATAGCTTTTTGTTGGTCATCATCTTCTAGAGGCTCTTTTTTTAACTTAACAGAATCAGTAAGACAGCCTGATACCAGCGTTGCTAAAATCAATATCGTTATGATTGCTGGTAATTTCTTTTTCATCTCTCAATACTATTTTTCATTGTAGTTTATTGCAATATAGCATAATACAACCATACACGATTGCTTCTATAGATAGTATAAAAACACATTCTTGACTTCGTATTTAAAAAATTTAAGCCTTCTTTTTACAACAAAGGTAAAAAAATAGGCAAAAATAGCCTCAAGCAATAAAACCTTCTAAATAGCTTCAGTTGAAGTGACGTGATCAAGATTTTTAATCATCAAATCCTGCTCCATGGCTTTTTTCTTCAAAATCCTAGCATGAAAACCAGTGCCTGCCGGTATTAACTTGCCAACTATGACATTTTCTTTCAATCCACGTAATCTATCAATTTTACCTGCAACCGCAGCTTCGGTTAATACTCTGGTTGTTTCTTGGAAAGAAGCAGCAGATATAAACGATCTTGTCTGTAATGAAGCTTTCGTAATGCCTTGCAATATTGGTATTGCAGAAGAAGGTGTATAACCTTTAGCAACTGCTTTTTGATTAATCTCATCAAATTCTTGTCTATCAAGTTGTTCGCCTTCAAGTAGCGTGGTTTCTCCAGAATCAGTTACTTCTACTTTCTGTAACATTTGGCGTAGAATTACTTCTATATGTTTATCATTAATTTTTACACCTTGTAGTCTATAAACTTGTTGCACTTCAGATATCATATAACGTGCTAGCGCTTCAATGCCCATGATCTTTAAGATATCTTGTAAAACTGGATTACCATCCAACAATAAATCACCTTTTTTAATGAAATCACCTTCATTGACAGAAATATGCTTGCCTTTTGGGATCAAATACTCCGTAGGTTCAGATAATGAATCTGTGGATTTTATTATAATTCTACGCTTTGATTTATAATCTTTGCCAAATTCAATAATACCTTCACTTTCACTGATAATCGCATGATCTCTAGGACGACGAGCTTCAAATAACTCAGCTACACGTGGTAAACCACCAGTAATATCACGAGTTTTGGTTGATTCACGAGTAATTCTTGCAATAACATCTCCAGAATGTACTTTTACACCATCTTCTATATTAACAATAGCATTGATTGGTAAAAAGTACCTGGCTTCTAAACCATTAGACAATACCAGCATATCACCATTGTCATCTTCTAATACAATTCTTGGTCTCAGGTCGGCACCACGTGTTTGTTGTTTCCAATCAACTATTACTTTATTAGATATTCCGGTTGCTTCATCCATTAGCTCTCTTACTGAAATATTTTCAACCAGATCTTTGTAAACAATTTTTCCTGATTTTTCAGTAATAATTGGAATAGTATAAGGATCCCAGTCCGCAATAATATTGTTTTTTATAACTTTTTGTTGATCGTCAAAATAAATTTTAGCACCATAAGGTATTTTATGGCGTGATTTTTCAGTGCCTTTTGCATCACAGAATATCACTTCACAATTTCTGCTCATGACTACTTTCTTACCATTAGTATCTACAACGAAATTTTTATTAACAAATTTTACTACAGCTTCACTACTTGCTTCAACACTTGAGATCTCAACACCCCTGGTAGCAGCGCCACCGATATGGAAAGTTCTCATAGTTAACTGAGTTCCAGGCTCACCAATTGATTGAGCAGCAATTACGCCCACTGCCTCACCAACACTTACTAGCGATCCTGTCGTTAGGTCACGACCATAGCATTTTGCACATATACCAATTTGTGTTTCACAAGATAATACCGATCTTATCATTATGGATTCGATTCCAGCTGCATCAATCGCATCAACTACGTCTTCTCCAATCATTTCGCCTGCATGAATTATTATTTGATTAGTTGTTGGATGAGATACATCAATTGCAGAAGTTCTGCCTAAAATTGATTCAGATAGATTAACAATCACTTCACCACCTTCTATTATTGGCTTCACGACTATGCCACTCTTAGTACCGCAATCGCCTTCAATGACTATACAATCTTGCGCTACATCAACTAAACGTCTGGTTAAGTAACCAGAGTTTGCAGTTTTCAACGCAGTATCAGCTAAGCCTTTCCTAGCACCATGAGTTGAGTTAAAGTACTCAAGAACTGTTAATCCTTCTTTAAAGTTAGAAATAATAGGCGTTTCAATAATTTCGCCCGAAGGTCTTGCCATCAATCCACGCATACCAGCAAGCTGTTTTATTTGATTTGCAGAGCCTCTTGCACCAGAGTGTGCCATCATGTAAATAGAATTAATGTTTCGTTGTTTATTTTCTTTTATTTCATGAGTTTTATCAGACGATATTTCTTTCATCATGTCGTCAGCCACTCTATCTGTACAGTGAGACCAAGTATCAACAACTTTGTTATATTTTTCCCCAAGAGTGATTAAGCCGTCTGAGTATTGCCTTTCAAATAGCTTTACTTCTTTTAAAGCAGCATCAATATGCTTGCCTTTAGAGGGCGATACTACCATATCATCTTTACCAAATGATATTCCAGATTTACATGCGTAACTGAAGCCAAGTTCCATTAAGTGGTCAGCAAAAATTACAGTTGCTTTCTGGCCGCAATGACGAAAGACAATATCTATTAAGTTTGACACTTCTTTGTTGGTCATTAATTTATTTACAAGATCAAAACTTATGTTTTCAGCTTTTGGCAATAACTCACCTATCAAAAGTCTTCCTGCTGTAGTTTCAATTAAGGCGCTTATTTTTTTGTTTTCTCCATTAGTTTGAAAAATGCGACATTTAATTACGGTGTGCAAGGTTATAGCTTTTTCCTCAAGAGCACGTTTTACCTCAGATATGTCGATAAATGACATACCTTCGCCTTTTTCTTCTGGTATTGCAATTGACAAGTAATAAAGACCCAAAATAATGTCCTGAGAAGGAACGATAATTGGTTTGCCATTTGATGGACTAAGAATATTGTTTGTAGACATGATCAGTACTCTAGACTCTAATTGAGCCTCAATAGACAGCGGTATGTGTACTGCCAT
Organism: Rickettsia typhi; assembly: GCA_945905715.1. GTDB lineage: Bacteria > Pseudomonadota > Alphaproteobacteria > Rickettsiales > JABSSG01 > JAGVLN01. The sequence continues at coordinate 8,790 of CAMDPW010000002.1, read as the reverse complement.
TTGGTCTCCATCAAAATCAGCGTTAAATGCAGAACAAACTAATGGATGCAATTGAATTGCTTTACCTTCAATTAATACCGGTTCAAATGCTTGAATACCAAGTCTATGCAAAGTTGGAGCACGATTTAACAATACTGGATGCTCTCTAATCACCTCCTCGAGAATATCCCAAACTTCTGGTCGCTCCATCTCCACCATTTTTTTTGCAGATTTTATAGTAGTTGCAATGCCATATAATTCTAATTTTGAATAAATAAATGGTTTAAACAACTCAAGAGCCATTTTCTTTGGTAAACCAAATTGATGTAACTTTAATTCTGGACCAACTACAATGACTGAACGACCTGAGTAATCCACTCTTTTTCCAAGTAAGTTTTGTCTAAAACGACCTTGCTTACCCTTCAGCATATCACTTAAAGATTTGAATGGTCTTTTATTAGCATTTTTTACAACTTTAGAGCGACGACCATTATCAAATAAAGCATCTACTGCTTCTTGCAGCATCCTTTTTTCATTGCGGATAATAATGTCTGGAGCCTTGAGATCAAGCAATCTCTTTAGTCTGTTATTGCGGTTTATTACTCTTCGATATAACTCGTTTAAATCAGAAGTGGCGAATCTACCACCATCTAGCATAACTAATGGCCTAATTTCTGGGGGCATAACTGGTACAGCGGTCATGACCATCCATTCAGGTTTATTGGTAGAATCAAGGAAATCTTCAACTAATTTTAAACGCTTCACTAACTTCTTTCTTTTTGCTTCTGAGTTAGTTTGTTTAATTTCAATACGCAGTTCATTTTGAATCTTTTCTAAATCTAGCTTTTTTAACAAAGTATAAATAGCTTCGGCACCAATTTCTGCAGTGAAGCTATCTTCACCAAATTCATCCTGAGATTTAGTATATTGCTCGTCGCTTAATAAATCACCAACAGTCAGCATGGTTAAGCCAGAATCAATCACTACAAAAGATTCGAAATATAGAATTCTTTCTAAATCACGCAAATTCATGTCCAACAAAGTACTAATGCGCGAAGGCAATGATTTTAGGAACCAAATATGTACTACTGGAGCTGCTAAAGCAATGTGACCCATGCGCTCACGTCTTACTTTTGATGTTGTAACTTCAACACCGCATTTTTCGCAAACAATCCCACGATATTTCATGCGTTTATATTTACCACATAAGCACTCATAGTCATTTACAGGACCAAATATTCTTGCACAAAAGAGTCCATCCTTTTCTGGTTTAAAAGTACGGTAATTAATTGTTTCTGGCTTTTTTACTTCACCATAAGACCAAGAAAGAATTTTTTCAGGACTTGCTATAGATATTTTGATGTTATCAAAACTCTCTATAGGATTGTGTTTAAATAAATTGATAGTATCCCTAATGCTCATATTTTAACCTAAATAATTATTCTGCAGATCCTAATTCTATATTCAAACATAACGATCTTAATTCTTTGATCATTACATTAAATGACTCTGGTACACCAGACTCAAAATTATTATCACCACGTACTATTGATTCAAAAATTCTTACTCTACCAACAACATCATCTGATTTTACGGTAAGCATTTCTTGAAGAGTGTACGCCGCTCCATATGCTTGCAATGCCCAGCACTCCATTTCACCAAATCTCTGGCCACCAAAATGAGACTTTCCACCAAGAGGCTGTTGCGTAACCAAGCTGTACGGACCAATAGATCGTGCGTGAATTTTATCATCAACTAAGTGATGCAATTTTAGCATGTAAATATAGCCAACCGTTACTTTTCTATCAAAAAATTCTCCAGTTCGACCATCAATTAACTGTACCTGTCCAGATGTGTTGACATCAGATATTTCAAGCATTCTGATAATATCGTCTGATTTTGCTCCATCGAAAACTGGAGTAGCGAAATACACGCCATTAGCCAATTTTTTGGATAATTCTAGCAATTCATTGCGTTTTGCTTTCTTAAGATCTTCAGCTAACTTACCGCTATCGTAAATACTCAGCAAGAATTCTCTTAGACTTTCTAAGTTGCTATTGTTTTGCTCAAGCTCTAGCATTTTTCCAATTTTTTTACCTAAATTTACAGCAGCCCAACCCAGATGAGTTTCTAGAATTTGACCAACATTCATCCTTGAAGGCACGCCCAATGGATTAAGTACTACATCAACAATTGTGCCGTCTTCTAGATAAGGCAAATCTTCTTCTGGTACTATTTTTGAAATCACACCTTTATTACCATGGCGACCAGCCATTTTATCACCTGGCTGCAGTTTGTGCTTCATAGCTATGTAAACTTTTACTTGTTTCAAAGCTCCTTGAGGTAAGTCATCACCAGCCTGAACTTTTGCAATTTTATTTTGATAACGCTCTTTAATATTTTTTACAGAAGAATCAAATTTTACTTTAAGTGTAGTTATTTGCTGCATTGCTTTATCATCTTTGACTACAAAATCCCATAACTGAGACTTACTATATTCTGAAATAACCTCTTTATTTAAAACAATTTCTGATTTAATGCCTTTATGTCCTGGTTGTGCTATTTGATTAATCAGCATTTGATGCAGATTTATATACACAAAATCACTAATAATTGCAATTTCATCATTCATATCTTTAGATAGCTTATTGATTTGTTCTCGCTCTATGGTTAATGCACGCTCATCTTTTTCAATGCCACGTCTTGAGAAAACTCTAACTTCAACAACAGTACCAGACACACCAGGTGGCACTCGTAATGATGAGTCTCTTACATCTGCAGCTTTTTCACCGAAGATAGCTCTAAGAAGTTTTTCTTCAGCTGTCATTGGTGATTCGCTTTTTGGCGTAACTTTGCCCACTAAAATATCACCAGATTTTACTTCTGCACCAACATGAACTATACCTACTTCGTCCAAGTGTCGAAAATTTTCATCGTTAACATTAGGTATGTCTCGTGTGATTTCTTCAGGGCCAAGTCTAGTATCTCGCGCAACTACTTCAAATTCTTCAATATGAATCGAAGTAAATACATCTTCTCTTACTAATTTCTCAGAGATCAAAATCGAATCTTCAAAATTGTAACCATTCCATGGCATAAAAGCCACAAGAACATTACGCCCTAAGGCTAATTCACCACGATCTGTACAAGGACCATCAGCAATTATTTCGCCTTTTTGTACATGGTCACCAACTTTTACTAGAGGTTTTTGATTAATGCAGGTGCTGTAATTTGACTTCTGAAATTTTGATAAATTATAGATTTCTACTCCAGGAGATCCATCTTTACTTGCGTCATAACGCAGTACGATGCGCGTACTATCCACTTGATCGATAACACCATTGCGAGTAGCAGCAATACAAGCGCCGGAATCGTGAGCTACAATACTCTCTATGCCCGTGCCAACTAGTGGCGCATCGCTTCTCATGAGCGGTACAGCTTGACGTTGCATGTTTGATCCCATTAAAGCGCGGTTGGCATCATCATTCTCAAGAAAAGGTATTAAAGAAGTAGCAATCGACACTACTTGCATTGGTGACACGTCAACAAAATCAATATGTTCTGGGGTTGCCATTATGAAATCGCCATTTTTCCTGCAACTTACTAAGTCGCCAATAAATCTTCCATTTTTATCAAGCTTCAAGGTTGCTTGTGCAATCACATACTTAGCTTCTTCGATTGCAGATAGATACACTACCTCATCTGTAACTTGACCATTCGTAACCCTACAATATGGACTTTCAATAAAGCCATATTTATTGATCGTTGCAAACGAAGACAAACTATTGATTAAACCAATATTTGGACCTTCTGGGGTTTCAATCGGACAAATTCTACCATAATGAGTTGTGTGAACATCGCGAACCTCAAACCCAGCGCGATCCCTAGTTAATCCACCCGGACCAAGAGCAGACAGTCTACGTTTATGAGTTATTTCAGATAATGGATTAGTCTGATCCATAAATTGCGACAATTGAGAAGTACCAAAAAACTCCTTAATGACACTAATCAATACTTTTGAATTAATCAAATCATTAGGCATGATCGTGTTAACTTCGCTAGAGGACATGCGCTCTAAAATCGTTCTTTCCATACGAATTATGCCAAGTCTAAATTGATTTTCTACCAACTCACCTACGGATCTCACCCTTCTGTTTCCTAAATGATCAATATCATCAATTTCACCAATACCATCACGTAATTGTACTAATACTTTGATAATTTGCTGGATATCGTTTTTGGTTAATATAGTTGTTTCTTCACTGAGCCGCAAATCTAAGCGGGCATTTAATTTCATTCGACCAACATTTGAAAGATCGTACCTGCTGCTATCAAAAAATAAAGAATTAAATAAATTGCTTGCTGTGTCGTATGTTGGTGGCTCACCAGGTCTAATCACGCGAAATATATCATAAAGCGCCTCTTCTTGTGAAGAATTTTTATCAGCCTTTAAGCTATTTCTAATATAAGGTCCAACTAACTGGTTATCAATTGCAAGCGTTAATAATTTCGTGATACCCAAAGTCTCTAAGTACTTGATATTTTCTGTAGTGAATTCATCACCTGCTTCCAATATGACTTCACCAGTTTTATTATTGAGAATAGTTTCCGCGCTAAATCTACCCGATAAACTTTCTGAGGTTATTAATAATTCTTTTAATCCTTCAGTTTTTAATTTGTTAATAGCTCTTTTGTTTAGTCGCATTCCAGCTCTGGCTACCACTGTGTTAGTGCTCGCGTCAATTAAGTCTTCAGATAGTTTAATTGAGCGATTTTCATCTGGAGTAAATGCAGTTGACCAACCATTTTTTATTTTTTGATAAGCTGTATTATTGTAGTAAAATCTATAAACCTCCTCAGTACTCATGCCAAGTGCTTTTAGCAGAGTTCCTATCAACAACTTGCGTTTACGATCTATTCTAAAATACATCAAATCACGAGCATCAAATTCAAAATCTAGCCAAGAACCTCTGTATGGAATTATGCGAGCAGAGTATAGGTACTTACCTGAAGAATGAGTTTTTCCTTGGTCATGATCAAAAAATACGCCGGGAGACCTATGCATTTGCGATACAACCACTCTTTCCACTCCATTGATAACAAAAGTAGCATTGTTAGTCATTAATGGAATATCGCCCATGTATACTTCTTGCTCTTTAATGCCGTTTATTTCTTTAACTCCAGTGTCCTGGTCAATCTCCCAAATCACTAAACGTAAAATTACCCTTAATGGAGCGGTATAACTAATTCCTCTTTGTTTTGATTCTTCGACATCATATTTTGGCTTCCCAAGATCATACTTTACAAATTCTAAAGTGCAGTTGCCAGCATAGTCATTAATTGGAAATACGGAATGAAATACAGACTGTAATCCTGTATTTTTACGACCATCAGCACTCACATCTATTTGCAGAAATTCACTATAAGAATTTCTTTGAACAGCGATGAGATTAGGTATGGTTGCTACTTGGTTAATTTTTCCAAAATTTTTTCTTTTAATATTGCGAGTTAAGAGATTTGCAAGCATTAAATATCCTCAAATAAGTTCAAATGTTCGTAAATGCTAAAAAGCAGACCACAACAAATTAAAGTAGAAGCTTATAAACACACTAAGATGCTTAGATCATTAAGGAAAGCTATCCTAATTATTTAAGTTCTATCGTTGCACCAACTTCTTCAAGTTTTTTCTTGAACGTTTCTGCGTCTGTTTTAGATACGCCTTCTTTCACAGCTGTAGGAGCCGCTTCTACCAAGTCTTTAGCTTCTTTTAAGCCTAAACCAGTAATCTCACGTACTTCCTTAATCACATTAATTTTCTTTTCACCAATTGCAACTAAAAACACAGTAAATGATGTCTGCTCTGCGGCTGGAGTTGCTGCCGCACTTGGAGTTGCTGCAACTGCAACTATAGCAGCTGATACACCCCATTTTGTTTCGAGCAACTTAGACAATTCAGCTGCTTCCATAACTGTTAAAGATGACAGTTCATCTATTATTTTTTCTAAATTAGCCATTTTATTACCTCAATAATTAAATTTAATTAAAATATACAACAGAGTTAAACATTCTTAGAAGCATAAGAAGAAATTACTTTTGTTACATGAGTTGCAGGAGTTGCAAGTATTCTTGCAATAGAAATTGCCGAAGTTTGCAGGATAGAAATAATTTTACGCTTCAGCTCATCAAGAGAAGGCAGTGTAGCTAACGCTTGAATGCTTTCTAATGTTATAATATTGTCATTAGCTACTCCTCCCAAGATTTTTAAATTTGGATTCTTTTCAGCAAATTCTACCATTATTTTAGATACTAATATAGGATCGTTAGACACTCCAATAGCCGTAGGTCCTTTGAACAAAGCATCTACTTTATTAAAGCGACTATCTGCTAGGGCTAACTTTAGCAATGTATTTTTTGTAACAATAAATTTACTACCAGCACTTAGCATTTTTTTACGCAATTGACTAATTTGAGACACACTTAACCCATGATAATGCGCTACTATTACTGTATTAGAATTTGTAAGATCCTGTCTGAAATTCTCAACAATGTCGACTTTTTTTGACTTTAACACCTTCACTTACTCCAATGATTTAGCTTAATGATACAAGATTAATTTGTAATGAAGGTCCCATAGTAGAACATATGTATGCTCCTTTTATGTAAGTGCCTTTTGCACCTGAAGGTCTAGATTTGACCACAGCATCATATAGAGCTTTAACATTTTCCGTCAATGCAATTGTAGTAAAGCTAGCCTTACCAATCCCGGTATGTATAATTCCGCCTTTCTCTGCTCTAAACTCAACTTGACCAGCTTTTACTGACTGGATAGCTTGTTCTATGTTTGCAGTGACAGTACCAAGCTTTGGGTTAGGCATTAAACCTTTTGGTCCAAGAATTTTTGCTATAGCACTTATTTTAGGCATCATATCAGGCGTTGCAATGCACACATCAAAATCGATAGCACCTGATTTTATATCTTCGATTAGTTTATCTGATCCAGCAAGATCAGCCCCAGCTTTTAGTGCATCACTCACTTTGTCATCTTTAACAAAGACTGCTACTCTAACTTTTTTACCAGTACCATTAGGCATACTCACAACACCCCTAACGATTTGGTCGGAGTGCACTGGATTAACACCTAACTTTAAAATAAATTCTACAGTTTCATCAAATTTGGCCACCTTACCATTACAAACAAACTCTAATGCTTCGGACAACTCATATATTTTTGCATGATCCAACTTCTCTCTCACTGCTCGATATTTTTTGCCACCTACAAAAAATAGTTTTTTAGAAATATTTCTTTTTGTTTTTTTACCTGTCATATTCATCCTTCCACTACTTGTATGCCCATCGACTCAGCAGTGCCTTTGATCATCGTCATAGCGCCTTCTATATCATTTGCATTTAGGTCTATCATTTTCTTTTCAGCGATCTCTTTGACTTGAGATATAGTTACTTTACCAACGTAAGGAGCCTTTCTAGTTTCTCCAGATCCCTTGGTAATGTTAGCTGCCTTTTTTAAGAAATAGGACACCGGAGCTGTTTTGCTGATAAATTCAAAAGTTTTATCGGCATATGCAGTAATCACTACTGGCACAGGAATGCCTGGCTCCATAGACTGTGTATGTGCATTAAATGCCTTACAAAACTCCATTATATTTAAACCACGCTGGCCTAACGCTGGCCCGATAGGAGGAGAAGGATTAGCTTTACCAGCTGGTATTTCTAACTTAATGTATCCAATAATTTTCTTCGCCATTATAACCTATATAAACTATACTTTTGACACTTGTGTAAAATCCAAATCTAACGGGGTTGCTCTACCAAAAATCGCAACCGACACTTTTAATCGGTTTTTTTCAGCGTCAACTCCTTCAACAACTCCTAAAAATGACTCAAAAGGGCCATCATTTACTTTCACTGACTCTCCAACTTCAAAATTAATTGCATTATTACTCGCGATAGTACTTTGTTCGATTTGCTCTAAGATTCTCTTTATTTCTTTCTCATCAATCACTTGAGGTTTACCGCTACCACCTAAAAAACCATTGACTTTAGATATATTTTTAATCATATGCCATATATTATCGTTCATCTGCATTTTGACTAGTATATAACCTGGCAAACACTTTCTTTCAGTTTCTACTTTTTTTCCTTTTCTTACTTCAATTATTTTTTCTACTGGCACTACAACATCTTCTATGAGATCACTAATACCCTCTTTGATTGCCTTTTCTCGTATAGCAGCCGCTACTTTTTTTTCAAAGCCAGATATCGATTGTACTATGTACCACTTAAATGACACTAATTTATACTCCTAAATTCACTATAAACCGCATAGCATGATATATAATATAATCAGCTATTACAAATATCAAAGAAAAAGCAGTGACCACAATAACTACCATTAACGTTGATGTCAAGGTCTCTTTCCTAGACAGCCACGCTATCTTAGAAATTTCCTGCCTTACCTCACTAAAAAATTTTAAAGCTTTCTTCATATATAATACAAGCCGTTTAGAGTGCACAAAGTGGCAGGAGCGAAGGGACTCGAACCCCCAACCTCCGGTTTTGGAGACCGATGCTCTACCAATTGAGCTACACTCCTATCATAATTTCAACTTATAATCAATGACTGAATTATTAGTTATACTTTTTATTATTTAATAATCTTCGATACTACACCAGCACCTACGGTTTTGCCGCCTTCACGGATAGCAAATCTCAAGCCATCTTCCATAGCAATTGGTGAGATCAGCTCAATCTTGAGCTTCACATTATCGCCAGGCATCACCATTTCTTTACCTT
>CAMDPW010000001.1 GCA_945905715.1 Rickettsia typhi | reverse complement strand
AATTTAAACACGGATACACGATTTTCAGAGAAGAACTCAATGAATTAACTTCACAAGTAAATTTTTCCCCTGGATTATTGAGTGTAAAAGCTCGTGGGATAATTTGCATGATTTCTAGAGAGTTTGCAACATTGTTGTAACGGTACATAAACGTCTCGGCTAACACCACAGCTCTTCTTTTTGATGGAATTATTTTGTGCCAGTGGCTGAAAATCTTTGGATGCTCTGCTTTAATTTGCATTAGCCTTTTCCAGGCTTTGCTCCATGTATTGTTTACCTTGCTTTTCTTCTTTATGAATTCAGCAAAATAGTTGTCAATCATACAAGCTAACCTGTTCAAGTCTGATCTACGGTGATGTCCATAATATTCGATCCATCCCATGATTTTTATATCCACTTCTTTGGCAATTTCACGTAAGTCTTGATTAATACATGATTTTAGCCACCATTGTTCCTTTATTTGACTACGAATTTTCTTCAAGGATCCAGTGCTAACTCCGGGAGTAAATACAAGTTTTTCATCTTGCCATATTCTTGGCTTGAACGGTTCTATCACATCTATTGAAATGACGATTTAGATCTACTATTTTTTGGAAAAAGGATGTAAAAATGCCATTTCATATTGCCACAAAGTTTCTAAAATATTTCAAAGGATTTTGTTCGTCTCCAGAAATCATCGTGTTATTTGTATATATAAGGTGTGGATTTTCATTGAGCTATAGAGAATTAGAAGGGATGGCTATTATCAGAGGCGTTATAATAGATCATGCAACGCTTCAACAGTGGGTGATCAGATTTGTAAAACTCATAAGACAAAGAGGTTAGAAGACGCAAGAAGTCTGTAGGTAGTAGTTGAAGAATGGATGAGACTTATATTAAAGTTAAGGGAGTTTGGATGTATTTATATCGAGTAGTTGACTCTGCTGGTTATACTATAGATTTCTTGCTCAGAAATAATAGAGACACAAGCGCAGCTAAAACTTTTTTTCGTAAAGCTATTAAATATAATGGTCAGCCTCAAAAAGTAACAATTGATAAAAACGGTAGCAACTCTCGTGCACTTAATAGTCTGAATAAAAACCTACCTAAGGATAAGCAAATCGAAATTCGTCAAATCAAATATCTAAATAATATTGTTGAGCAAGATCATCGTTTTATTAAAAAAAAAACTAAGCCACTGCTTAGTTTTAAGAGTTTTAATTCTGCCAAGATTACAATTACAGGCATTGAAAATATTAGAATGATTCAAAAAGGACAAATCATTGGAGGTAATAATAAACTTTCTGTTTTTGAGAATTTTGCTATGCTAATGGCATAGTTATGTCTAAAATTTGAAATAACATTGTAACTATGTGAAATTAGCGATACTCAAATTGTAGATGCGACAGAGCCCCAATTAGTAACTTTGCATTTTTGAGAAGTTTTTTATAATATTTGCTTTTGCTACCATACAATCATCTTTGTTAGTTTTGAAACAAAAATATCATGACCTTGCTTAATTTGAAAACGAAAAATCTAAATTAAGGGGTTATGCAACAACGCATCTTTTTAGTAAAAAATAATATTTTCACAAAGATAAAGATCGATCTTTTTTAGCAAATACAGTGAAAGTCATTTAATGCGTATCCGCTTCTATGGCTAGTATGATATTGCAAATAGATTCCCACTATGTTTTCTTTTTTTGATAATATTTCGCAGTATTGGTTACATATCTCTCTTTTAGTAATTTAGTATGGAATAGTCTTCTGTAGATACAAAACCTGTTATACCTAATAATAGTGGTGACTGTGGTATGAGCTCTGAGAGGTAAAATAGATATAAACACTTGCCATACCATTCCATTTCTACTGGGGCGATTTTTATCATATTAATAAAATGTTTTATATCTGTTTTATGTAAATATTTTTTCAAGATTTTTTAATATTGCAACATTCCATAACCCGTAAGCGCAGATAAAATATTTATCGTGTGTCTTTTTATATGAACTAGCTTCTGAAAAAATAGAATTTATTTTTGAAGCAAATGCACTTTCGCTAGCTTCGTACATCAAAGTTTTGATAACATTTTAATGATTTTTTCTGTATTGCAAAATGAAGTGAATTCTCTTCCTCATAAGAATAAGGTTCTTCATAATAAAATTTTAGATTTAATTCATAATCTTGCATTAGCTTTAAACACGCAACATTATCGTTTTTTATAGGTCCATATATTAAATGCTTATCAATAAGCTTTATAAAAGAAAACTTATACTTTTCTCTCATTGATTCTAAATCTGCTCCATATTTAATAAGAAGTTCAACATTTTCTCTACGGCCAAATTCTAATAGCGTATTCGAGTGCACTAAGCAAACCAAAGCCATAACGGCGATCAAATTTCACGGCCATGGCCCCCCAACGCTATTCACTTTTTATGTGCATTGATAGGCAATTTCTAGGATCATTAACTTTAATTTGAGTACCAACTCGCTCAACCACCACACGAGGGATTTAACTCAGATCAGAAAGAAAAGCTCCAATAAATCTAACTGTTTAAGTTGTAATGCGTAGCCTAACCAACTAAAGTCACCACGCTTGTTTGCAATCCACTTCATATCCTGATCATCAAGAAAAAAGACTATCTACGGTATCTGATGGTAGGTCAGTAGGATATTTAGCATAATTATCGCATTGCGCTAAGGAAAGAAAACTAACAGGCATGTCTATCCAAATCAGTGAATGTTGTTGTAAAACTTCTAAGTTTTGCACTATTTAATGGTGGCTTGATTTGCTTGGCCAAAATAAGTTACAAAAATCAGGTACAAAAGTGTGTTCTTTTGCAATACGATTTGCAAAATAATTGAAAAAGAAATAATAATGAAAATAGGTTATGCACCTGTTTCGACATCTGAACAAAATTTAGGTGTAAAACTAAACCGTCCAGAATTACAACGATTGATTGATCAACTTCGTCCGGATGATATTGTTGTTGTGTGGAAATTAGACCGCCTTGCACGTTCAACACAAAATTTATTAGAATTGGCTGATCAAATAAAAAATGCTGAAGCATCATTTTGTTCGCTTTCAGAACCGTGGGCAGATACTGCTTCTCCATCAGGGAAGATGATCATGACGGTGTTTGCTGGTATTGCTGAATTTGAACGGGATTTAATTCGTGAGCATATTTGATGCTGGTCACGTTGCGGCAAAGAAACGTGGCGTTCTCTTTGGACAACCTGAGAAAATGAATAAGGAGCAAAAGTCATTAGCTAAGCATCTATTGCAAGAAGATAAATCAGTGAGTGAGATTGCGAAAACATTTAATGTTCACAAAGCCACAATTTATCGACTATAAATTTTTAAAGATAAGAGTGCCTCATTTTAGATTATATGCTCGGTCGATATTCTTTCGCTATGTCAGATTAGGTAAACCGTGATAAGTCGAGACCATTAAGAACTATAAAAAGAGAAAGACCTTAAGTCGGTTGAATGTTCCATTGCTCCCCAAGCCCGAATTACATCAGTCAAAAATAAGTTACTAAACTTGCCACAAGAGAATGTCATACCAAAAATATAAGAGTAGCGCTAATGACCAAAAATTTCTTGATAAACAAATGAATTACTTTTATGAGCTCGATCAATGCTTGTTACCAAGTAATACGCATCGACATTTTGTAAAAATTAAGAGCTCCGACCATCAAGACAAGATAAATAGTCAAATTTAAACTTGAACTCAAAAACTAGCGTCTAAAATAATATTATTGGTAGGCAGTAGTAAGCTATTCTACCTAGCAATACTATAAATATCATTTTTTTTAAAGAAATCTGAAAAAACCCCCCAGCACTTGTGATGATCACTCCCCATATTGGTAAAAAAGAAAAAATATTTAGATATATTAGATATTGATCTACCACTTGAGCAAGACTTCTTAATTTTTCTGTATCTGCTAAACTATTACAACGCTTTTTAACCTCTCGCAAAATATAACCAAAAGAATAATTAAGTCCAGATCCTATTGCATTACCAACAATAGCAATAATAATCATATACAGCTGATCACAATATCCAAATACACTCATCACTATGTAAGCAAGACCGTTATTAGGCAAGAATATTAAAGAAGTTAGAATACTGTCAAAAAATAAATATGTATAAAAGCCGGTTAATTCCATTACTACTATCTAATTTAGCAATGTTTTTTCTTCTGGATTATCTAACGAAAAAGCAGGTATACTAATTTCTATTTTTTTTCCAGATTGAACTTCTACGGCATAGTACTTGCCGATCATCACTCCAGAACTTGCTCTAAGATTAGTAAATGAAGTGTATTCAAATATGCTACCAGGATGAATAATTGGCTTTTGACCAATCACGCCTTTTCCTGTGATTTCTTGAATCAAGCCATGCGAATCAATAATTTTCCAATAACGACTAAGTATTCTAATTGAGCTAGAACTATAATTTTTAATTACAACATTATAGCTCCAAATGGAATACACGTCATCAAAACCAGTACTTTCCCCTTGGTAAGTTGGTGTAGCAGTAACTGTGATTAAACTGGTTAGTAAATTATGCATAAAAAATCACCTTATTTTGCTATCGCATACATGAGAGCATCTACTGTTTTGTTATGCAATACATTGTAATTACGTAATTTACCCTCACATAAATATCCAGCTTTCTCAAGAACTCTCATTGAGGAGATGTTATCAAACACTACTGTTGCTTGTATTCTGCTAGCTTGCAGCTCCTCAAAAGCAAATCTAGTAATTGCACTAACAGCTTCAGTCATAATACCTCGTCCCCAGTAATTACAATTCAAATCGTAACTAAGTTCAACTCTATTATGAATTCTGCTCCAATTATTATAACCACAAGTACCGATTAATCGATTTGTATCCTTTGTAACTATACCCCAATAAATGCTACGCATTTGACGAAATAAACCTGCCCAGTACATCAATTCTACCTCAGCACTTATTAAGTCCCGTGGCGTCTCTTGATCGGATAAATATTTTTTTACTCCATCTTGAGATATGTAGCTATAAAAATCTTTGGTGTCATCTTTGGTAAGTTGTCTTAAATTAACCTTACCAAGAGCCAGAACTGGGAACTTGCTAAAAATTGAATGAACATTAATGAGTTGCATAGTCTATTGGATCCTTCATACCTATATTATCAAATGCATTTAACCTGATAATGCATGAATCGCAATGACCACAACTTTGCCCATCTTCAGTAGGATCATAACAACTTAAAGTATGGTAGTAGTTAACACCAAGCTCAATCCCTTTTCTAATAATGTTTTCTTTGCTCATAAGTAATAAAGGTGCATGAATTTTTATTGTCTTACCAGATACTCCTGCAACCGTTGCTAGGTTTGCCATTTTTTCAAATGATGCAATATACTCAGGTCTACAATCTGGATAATTACTATAATCTATTATATTCGCACCAATAAATATATCACTTGCCTTTATTACTTCTGCCCACGCCAATGCATAACTCAAGAAAATAGTGTTGCGGGCAGGAACGTAGGTAATGGGCGCAACTATGGACTTACCATGCTGATCTTTTGGCACTTTTATATCATCAGTTAAAGCTGAGTTACCAAAAAATCTCAAATCAATATCAATAATTTTATGAGCCTGTACTCCTATGATTGAAGAGATTTGCTTGGCTCTATCTAGTTCTATTTTGTGTCTTTGACCGTAATTAAAACTCAAAGCATATATCTCGTGACCAAAACTCTTAGCCATAGCCAAAGTAGTGCTAGAATCAATACCGCCACTAAATAAGATAATTGCTTTGCTTTGCACCATAATATTACTCAATATCCAAAATTTTATGTGTTTGCAATGATAATCTATAACCGTATTTATTTGCAATATAAAGAGCATGTTTCAAATTATCTTTATTTTTCTGCTCATTATATTCATCCATTGGCTGTACGTAAACTGGAACATTATAATCACTCTGTCCCACTTCGGCTACGTCTTGGTAATTTTTAAAGCTTTTAGACACAACAAATTTAAGTGCGGTTAGTCTAGCAAGAAGATCTGCTCGTAATCTCGTATAACCATTACCAATATTTTTAGGCGAGCATACTATATGCACTTCTATGTGTATATTACGAAATAAAGTACCGTTTGTTTCTATTTGCACTGTATAATCTTCCATAATCAATTGCTCACATATAGCTTCAATCGGCTGAATAAATGGCTCTCCTCCAGTAATAACCACTAATTTTCTAGTATTTTTTGCAAAATTACTTATTTCTTTCATTATCTGCTCGGTGCGCTTGCTTTGAAAGGATTCAAATTCAGTATCGCAAAATTTACAAGCTAAATTGCACCCTCCTAATCTTAGGAAAACTGCAGGCTCACCTACAAAAGGCCCTTCTCCTTGAAAGGTAGAAAAAATTGATTGCACCTGCAATATATCAGTTAGACCAATCACCGGAGATCTTTTTGGATTATTACCAAACATAATTTACCTTAATTTCAATGTAGACAATCCCAACAGTGCAAAAACTATGGCAATAATCCAGAACCTAATCACAATCGTTGGCTCTGTCCATCCCTTTTTTTCAAAGTGATGATGAATTGGTGCCATTAGAAAAATCCTTTTACCGCCAGTAAATTTATAATAATAAACCTGCAGAATGACTGATAATGCCTCAATTACAAACAGACCACCAACTATGGCTAGAACAAATTCATGCTTAGTAATTACGCTCATAGTACCTAAAGAGCCACCTAGAGCTAGACTACCTGTATCTCCCATAAAAATTTTAGCAGGAGGAGCATTATACCATAAAAAACCTAAGCTAGCACCTACCAAAGATGAGCAAAAAACTGTAAGCTCACTAACTCCGATTACGTAATGAATTTGTAGGTAAGATGAGAAAATAGAGTTACCAACTAAATAACAAATAATTGCAAAGCATCCTGTAGCAATTGCTATAGGCCCAATCGCTAGTCCATCTAAACCATCTGTTAAGTTCACTGCATTTGAAGACCCAACAATTACTACTGCTGCAAAAACTAAGTAAGCAGGCCCTAAATCAATAAGAATACTCTTAAAGAATGGCAACGCGATGTGACTATAATGACTGAGAGAACTATACTTCTGGATAAAGACACATGCAACAATACTGATCAAAACTTGTACAGCTAATTTCATTTTGCCTCTTATGCCTTTTGTATTACGTTTGCTTACTTTTAAATAATCATCACAAAAACCAAGAACACTAAAACTCACTGTAACAAATAATACAATCCAAACATAAGAATTTGATAAATCAGACCATAGCAAAGTTGATACAAGCACTGCCATTAAAATAATTAATCCACCCATAGTTGGAGTACCTTTCTTGCTCCGTAAGTGACTTTGCGGTCCATCTTCTCGTATTGGCTGGCCAGCTGGTTGAATTTGCTTAAGTTTGTTGATAATTATTGGTCCAAAAAACATACTTAGTGAAAGCGCGGTTAATGCCGCGCTCCCACTTCTAAAAGTGATATACCTAAAAATATTGATGTAAGGCATTAATCCATCAGATGAAGTAAACAACCAATAAATCATCCTTGCTCTTTAAAATAATCAATTAATTTATAAACTTTAGTACCGTTTGAACCTTTAACCAATACCACATCACCGTCTGAAAGCAAAGCAAGTATACTGGCAAAAGATTCATTAACATCTATATAATATTCCAAGCATATACTCTCTGGCAATTCATCGTATAGATATCTCATTAACCTACCAATAGCAATTACCTTATGAATCTTGTTTTCGATTATGTCTTGTGCTATATTTTTATGCTCTGCAATCTCATTATGCCCGAGTTCACGCATATCACCTAAAATTACCACGCATCTTTTAGTTGGAAAACTAGCATGCATTGTTGATAACGCGGCTCTTAAAGACATTGGGCTGGCATTGTAACTATCATCAATCAAAGTAATACGTTTATTACATATTATTACTTCACTTACTTCTCCCCGACCTTTGATATTTTTAAAGGCCATCAGAGCTTTAGCAGCAACTTTTAAATCTCCACCTAAGAACTGAACAGCTGATAATACTGCTAAACTATTATGTACATGATGCAATCCATAAGAAGATAAGTGATAATCTAATTTAATACCAATGATTTGAGCCTTTACAGCAATACCTTGATCAAGTACTTTATTGCTTATCAAAAAACTATCACCTTCTTTACCAAAAGTGATGATGTTACCGACTCCGTATTTTTTTGCCTCATTTACTTGTGTAGAGAAAAAATTACTTTCTATGTTTAAAATTGCTACCCCATTTTTATTTAACCCTACAAAAACTTCAGACTTAGATTTAGCAATTTCTTCTTCTGAGTTAAAATTGGCCAAATGAACGCCAGTAATATTAGTTATAATCACTACATCAGGTCGAGTTAAATTCGTAAGATAAGACATTTCTCCTACATTACTAATTCCCATTTCAAGAATTGCATATTTTGTAGAAATAGGAATAGATGCTAAGCTAATAGGCAACCCTAAATGATTGTTATAATTACCTTGACTAGTATAAGTAGCGCCCAAAGCAGAAAAAGCTAAAAATAAAGATTCTTTAGTGCTGGTTTTGCCAACGCTACCAGTAACAGCAATGATTTTTGCATGTAGTCTTTTGCGATTATAAATCGCTAAATCCTCCAAGCCTTTTTGACAGTTTTTTACTAAAATTAGTTTTGAACAATCAACTTTTTCTGGAATATATTCTACCATAGAAGCACTTGCCCCTCTCTTGAAAGCCTCGGCAACATAGTGATGTCCATCAACATTCGCACCTTTAAAAGCAACAAACAAATCATTTGCTTCTATTGCTCTAGTGTCAATACAAACCCTACTTGCTTTCCAAGAGCCAAATGTCTTAGCGCCGGTAGCTTCTACTACATTATTTTGATTCCACAACAATTGACTGCTCCTTAAGCAAATATATTACGATTTAACTCAAAGAAAGTATAAATTATACTAATCTTTCAGCAAGAAAAAAATTAACTTAACTAATATTTGTAAATTTAAAAGTGAGTAGTAGATTATTAACTTACAACGACCTCATTCCCCTCAAAAAAAATTAAACTATGTTAGCCAGCAATTTTAGGATTATACATCTACCCCCTAAATATCGATACTTTTTCTTAGTCTATTGAGTAAGGAATTTTGATTGCACTTAAGAACTAATCGAAGCGCTCATCTTTAAAAACTCCCCAAAGAACATTACGCGCAATCCAGCCTTTATACTTATCAACTGATATATAACACCATTCATTTTGGCATGTTAATAGTTTAGCTCTAACACCACGGTTTATTTGAGCAATTTTTTTACTACCTTCAGAATCTCGATAAAGCGATTGGGCAATATCGCTAATCACAACCACTGATCTATTACCACTTAACATAGCCTCATGAACCCAGCCACTGTCTCCGTCTTTATCTCTGATTTCTCGCCATTGTTCAAATTCAGTTATAACCTCAACTGGCTCGCCTTTATTTTTTATTACCCATTTAATCGGATAATTCTTGCTTGGTCCTGCTCTTAAGTTAACTTCATTTGACTTAAGAGAAACAAAACGTGGCAATACACCAGCAATGCATATTTTAACTATGAACAACATAACAAATAACATTGTAATTGTTTTAAATTGCTTCATTCAATGACTCTTCATATTCATCTTCCTGAGCAATAACGTAATTACCAAGCCTGAAACGATTTTTAATACGACTTACTTCATATTCACTTACACCAATAGATTTAAGTACTGCTCCGCCCATTTGCAATCCTGTTTCATAAGTTTCTGGTACTATAATTGTTGCACCAATTTTATATAACTCCTCTGCATTGCTCAGGTCTTTAGTGCGTACAACTATTGGGATTTTAGGCATATGCTGCCTAATAATCTTGGTACATTTTTTTAAAGTTATCATATTGTCAATTGTAATAATTACTGATTTAGCTCTTTTTAAGCCAACTGACTCTAGCATTTCCATATTACTTGAATCACCTAAATATAATGGAAAAGCCTCTCTGCGCTCATGAGCTACATGGTTAGGATTAGCATCTAATGCAATATAATTCACTTTTTCCGCCTCAAGCAAGCGAGCAACCATTTTGCCTACCCTACCAAAGCCAGCAATAATAACATGCTGATCAAGATCAGCAATGTCTTGGTTGATCTCGTCATAATCCATTTTTTCCTTCTTATCTAATTTTTCATCTACGAAATCACCCAAAATAGATAGTAGCGGGGTTAAAGCCATAGTAATGGTTACAACTATCATCAAAATTTGACCAGCACTTTGTGTGACAATATCTTGCTGCACTGCCAAACCAAATAAGATAAAAGCAAATTCGCTCCCTTGTGATAGAAGTAAACCAGCATGTATGGTAGTACCCCATTTAAACTTAAACAACCGACACAAACCAATAATAATCACTGCTTTAATAGCTATGAGACTCAAAGATAACAATAAAATTGTATTTACCTCTTGCACTATGAGCTGCACATTCAAGGACATCCCTACAGTCATAAAAAACAAGCCAAGTAACAAACCTTTAAATGGATTGATACTTTCCTCTGCTTGTAAGTGATACTCGGTTTCTGCTACCAATAATCCAGCAACAAACGCACCAAGAGCAAGAGATAATCCCATGTGCTCTGTAGCCCAGGCTGATGCTAAAACTATAACTAAAGTAGTAGCAATGAATAATTCATTATTTTTGAACTGGTTAGATGGATTAATTGCACGAAAAATAGGTCTTAAAAATAATCTACCCAAAATAAAAATTATCAATAGAGTAAGTACAGCTTTTAACATGGCCATACCCATTAACTCAATTACACCTACGGAATCACCACCACTAGCTAACAAAGGTATTAGCACTAATAATGGTACTACCGCAAAATCTTGCATTAACAATATTGCGAGTGAAAGTCTACCTACTTGAGTAGATTGCTTGCGGTTTTCAGCAATGACTTGCATCACTATTGCTGTTGACGACAGAGCAAAACCTCCACCAATAACCACGGCTGAACTTGCTTTAACATTATAAAGATAGTGAGCTAACCCCCATATAACTACAGCAGTAATTAATACTTGTAAACCACCAAAACCAAAGACATGAAGACGCATTGACTTCAAGCGTTCAAACGTCAATTCCAAACCAATAGCAAATAACAAAAATACTACGCCAAACTCTCCAAATACCTCGATATCATTAGCGCGAACAAATTGTAAGCCATGATCGCCAATAGCTGCTCCAGCTACAAAATACCCTAAAACTGGACTTAAATGAAATCTACGGAAAATTGCTACTACTAATACAGCGGCAATTAAAATCCACAGCACACTAGGCAAAAATGATAAATCATGCATCGTTTTACTTTTCTCTCTTTACTTAATCTCAAGAATGATTCACATATAGCACTTATGACAAGATAGTATTGAATGAACTGAGTAAAAATGCAAGCTAAAATACCTAAAAAAATTGCGCTTGTTACTGGCGCTGCTACCAGCATTGGTAGAGACATAGCAATATCTCTGGCTAAAAATGGCTGGTACGTAGCAATACACTACAACAACTCTGAAATGCAGGCTAAGGAACTCAGTAAATATATCAATGATATAACAAATAGTATTTACATCCAAGCTGATCTAAATAATGTAAATAATATTGAGAAAATATTGATTGAAATTGAACAAAAATTTGGCAAAGCAAACTTACTAATTAATAATGCCGCACATTTCGAGAATGATTCAGCAAACAATCTTAATATCTCTTTGCTTAACAAGCATATGCAAATTAATTGCTTGTCTCCTGTTATGCTTTCAGCGGCATTTATAAAAAGCAATACAGAAGACAGGCTGAATATTATTAATATTCTTGATTATACAGTCGTTAATGCCACTAAAAATTTTTTTTCATACAACTTGAGTAAATCCGCTTTATTAAATGCTACTAAACAAATGGCCTTACAACTTGCTCCGCGTTGTAGAGTAAACGCAATCAGTCCAGGCAATGTATGTAAGGATAGTAAACAATCAGAAAATCATTTTCATTGGTTAGTAAATAATTCTCCACTAGCAACCGTAACTACCACACAAGAGATATGTGAAGCTATTGATTTTATTATCAAAACAAAATCCATGACTGGGGTAAATCTTTTATTAGATAGTGGTAGCCATCTAGAGCGATAAATTATGCGCAAAAATAATTTGTCACACTACTCACTTAGTTAGTATACTAGCGACATAGCAAGTATGTACCATATAAAATAATTATGATACCATTTGTTAAAAAATGATAAGCGCTTTGAACAAGTGTAAAACATAGTAATTATAACTGCTTATATAGGTTTTTGCCTAATTTTCATAGATTAGACTTAGTCTCAATCCAAATCTAATGACGCCTTTACCTACCATGAATCCTTCTGCCCTTACTACGTTATAATAAAAATTAAGCAAAAAATTTAATAGTCAAAATGACCAACGCAATACACTAAATAGTAAAGTGGTGCACAAAGTGTTATTTTAGAGTGTTAGAAGTCTCTTTAGATTAGAAGTTACTATCTAAAGACTAGAACATTGAATTTTTTAAAGTTATCAGCACTTGTTAGTAGTGTATTTTGTAAAGATAAGAAATTTACTATTTGACTTCTGAAAATTGACAATAGAAATTCAGTACCAAACTTAGCATTGCTCATTACTGTCTACATTCCATTCCTGGAGGATTTATAAAAAATATCATTTTATTATTTTGGATTTTAGTGCCCATTCCGAAACTTACTTAAAATGACCTTATTATATGACATAAATTCTAATTATTCTTATTTTTCTTTACTCTTAGAAGCTATAAGAGTCTTTCAGACTATTAATAATAAGCTATTTTTTTAAATAATTTTTTATTAAAAGCTCTGCAATTTGTACAGCATTTAAAGCTGCGCCTTTTTTGATATTATCAAAAACTACCCATAAACACAGGCCATTTTTTACACTGTAATCCTCTCGCACACGAGATACATAAACCGCATCTTCTCCTGCGCATTCTGCTGGAGTATTAAACGACTCCAAACTCTCAACTATTACTACGCCAGGCATTTTTTTTAAAGATTTTATTGCTTCTTTAACGCTGATTTGATCGCAAAATTCAATATTTACTGCCACACTATGACCAATAAACACCGGCACTCTAACGCAAGTAGCAACTACCTCTATATCTGAACTCAAGATTTTTTTGGTTTCATCGCGAATTTTATTTTCTTCTTTAGTAAAGCCATTTTGTTCAAAGCTATCAATTTGTGGAATCAAATTAAAAGCTATCTGTCTTGAAAATTTTTGTGTATTCATTTTTTTATAAGTCAATATTCCCTTAGTCTGCTCAAATAGCTCTTCCATGCCCTGCTTTCCAGCTCCAGAAACTGATTGATAAGTTGCAACTACTACTCTTTTTATTGCTACTAAATCATGTAAAGGCTTCAACGCCATCAAAAGTCCAATTACCGCGCAATTTGGATTGGCAATAATGTTTCTTTTTTTATAAAACTGAATTTGGTTGCCATTTATTTCTGGTATTATTAAAGGAATATTGTGATTCATTCTAAAATAAGAAGTATTATCAATTACTACACAGCCTGCTGCCGCTGCAATTGGTGCATACTTAGAAGATACCGCACTACCAGGAGAAAACAATGCAATATCTACTCCTGAAAAATCAAAATTATCTAGTGATTGAATTTTTAATATTCTTTCTTCACCAAAACTTATTTCTTTACCAAGAGAACTTCGAGATGCTATTGCGTAGATATTTGCTATCGGAAAATTCCTTTCAGCAAGTATTGACAACATTGATGTACCTACATTCCCTGTTGCACCGACTACTGCGACATTATATTTCATAATAATTCCTTAAGATTATTTTTTATTAAATAAAGTCAGCAATGTATGACGCAAATTAATATCCTCCAAAAACAAACCAAGCATATGGTTAGTACTTACTTTAGTTCCATATTTATTAGCTCCTCTACAAGCCATACACTCATGCTCTGCAGTAATAGAAGCTGCTACACCTAATGGCTTTAAGCTTGAGTCAATAATATTGGCAATTTGCGCAGTTAATCTTTCCTGAATTTGTAGCCTTTTTGATAAAATATCTACAATACGAACAATCTTACTAATGCCTACAACTTGATTATTTGGAATATATGCTACATTTACCTTCCCTTTAAAAGGCAAGATATGGTGTTCACAGAAAGATATAAAGCTGATATCTTGTAATAACACAATATCGTTATACCCAGCAATATCAGGGAATGTTTTGTTTATGATTTCTGCTGGATCTTGATTGTAACCAAGAAAACACTCAGTATAACTTTTAACGACTCTTCTTGGAGTATCTAGTAATCCACCTCTATTTGGATCATCTCCAAGCCAACGAATTAATGTCCTTACAGCTTCTTCTGCTTCTTCTTGCGATGGTTTTTTTATTTTATTCATTACCTAATGTTGCCTTTGATCAACTTACAAAAAAATGCACTATAGCACATATATACAAATAATAAACTACCAATTAGCGCTACTAGCTCTCCAAACCCCATCAAACCTAAAGCCATTTTCACTTTAACAGAAAAAACTTCTCCTGGAGTTTTTCTTAAAACCCCGTATCCACCAGAAATTACTAACCCCACGATATAAATAAGTTGGCCCGTAAAATACAAATAAGGTATAAGGTTAACTATTTTATTTTTAATGAAATTAAATTTCAATGTTTCAAGATACACATATGATAATCCCATCAATGCAACTGCTGTACCAATTATTTGACCATAATAATTGGCTGTAATTATTGCACCATTTTGATCAATAAAAAAACTAATAATTCCACCAATAAAAAATAGCAACATTGAAGAAATCAAAATAGAAAATTCAAAACTACAGCATCTTAAATGGTTATTTTGTATAATTTTTATTATCAAATAAGTAGCTAAGAGTGTTGGCGAAATGCCTACAAAATAATGCCTATGTTCTGTAAAAATTATAATATAGCTAGCTGAATCAATTTCTGCATTGACTATTACAAATAGCATCGGCAAAACAACCAGCAAATTCATCAAAGCCACCATTGACACGAACCAATTAACCTGTAAGTTGGTAGATGTAACGCGGTTATAAAGTACAATCCATGCAAATTGCATTGACTGTATGTAGAAAAATTGCAATATATGACCCCCTCCCCAAAATAAACGTTCGAAATAATCTTCTATTCCGTGATATTTTAAGTAAAAGACTTGTTGTAATTTATAGTGAGCAATATAAATGCATGCCATAGCAACCAAGGCAATTATAGCTGAAGAGAAGACATACAACTCCTGATGATTAATGGCTGTATGGTTGTACGAAGTAATAAACTTATATAAAAAATAAATATTACTCACTAATATTCCACACGTAAATAATGCAAGACCGAACGCAAAAAGAAAATTCTGTAAAATTGGTATATAGCTATTTATCAAAGGCACAGCCTTATACAAAGGTGAAACTGCTAACATTGCCGCTCCTACTGCTACCAATATAAAGACAACTATAGAAATATATGAATCGCTAATATATTGACTAAGTACTGCTGATTGTATTGCAAAAAACCAAACTAGCACTGACAAATCAATATGAACAATCAGTGCAGAACAAAAAAAATCTTTATAAGGCATAAAGTCGTCAAAAAATATGCTACTTAACAATACGAGTCCTATAGAATATAATGCAGCTATGCCTATTGCTGTAATCCCAAGCAATAGCCAACAAGATACTATTTTTTCTTTTGTTAGTTTTGTAAACATGGGCATGATTTTAGCATATTACAAATATACTTTAAAGTTTATATGACTTGAAAAAATAAATTATATAACTATAATATATTTGGGTTTTAAATAAAAAAAGAGGAAGAAGTTATGACGTTAACAACTAGTGTGCTTTCGTCAAAAGCTAGTAGTTTGACACGATATTTACAAGAAATAAAAAAATACCGTATCCTTTCTGCAGATACAGAATATACTTTAGCCAAAGCCGTAGTTGAGCATCAAGACATTAATGCTGCTCACAAGCTTGTCACAAGCCATTTGAGATTAGTAGTGAAAGTTGCTTTAAATATGCGCGGTTATGGCTTGTCTGTAATGGACTTAATCTCCGAGGGCAACATCGGTTTAATGCATGCTGTAAAAAAATTTAATCCCGACCTTGGTCACCGTCTCTCTACCTATGCCATGTGGTGGATTAAAGCTACAATTCAAGAATTTGTCATGAAATCATGGTCATTGGTTAAAATCGGTACTACGGTTGCACAAAAAAAATTGTTTTTTAATCTCGGTAAAATAAAACAAAAAATTAACAACTTTCATGCACGTAATAACAATTCATTAACTAATGAAGATGTAGATATCGTAGCTATGCAATTAAATGTTTCACGCCAAGAAGTGCGAGAAATGGATATTAGATTAGCCGGTGGTGATTACTCGCTTGATGCGCCATTTTATAATAGTGAGGGTGGTAGTTCTACCATGTTGGAGTATATACCTGAAAATCGTGCGAACCAAGAAACGATTTTAGTGCAAACTCAAGAATTACATCTTAGAAAGAAATTATTTAATCAAGCATTAGCATGCCTTAACGATCGTGAAAAAGATATTATCTCATCTAGACATTTACTGGAAGTACCAGAAACTTTGGATACGCTTAGTAAAAAATATGAAATATCTCGTGAAAGAATACGTCAAATTGAATCCAGAGCATTGGAAAAATTAAAAAAATACGTTCACCTAACCATCCTTCAAATGCAAAACTAGACCAACACCTATAAACTGAATTATAACTACAGATGCGATCACAGCAAGATAGTTTGGTAATGAGCCATGAGCTCCCAAAATTGCAATTAACTCGATGAAAAAAAACAGAATAGAACCCACTCCTAAGCTATAAAATATTACCCTAGGTGAAGATATAAAACGCGCCGACTCTAAGGTAAATGAAGCAGCGATCAAGATCAAACCACTCATAATAAATGGCCTTGCTAAAAGCTTGTATAAGTACGCTGCGTGATGCAATGTCGAAAAACCTGTATTTCTGATAATTGAAATGAAATAAGCAAGTCGCCAAATTGATATAAACTGCGGATCAATAAAACTGTTTTGTAAATCATATTTTTTAAATAATGTAGGTAATTCTAAGGAGTCTAATTTATATCCAAGTTTATACGCCTTATAAATCATAACAGTATCTAATAACCATGCATCCTTGATAAGCAAAGCTTCTTTTGCGTCAATTCGTTCAATAAAATTAAAATTTTTATCTAAAATAATAAATGACACATCTAACAGCAGTCCCTTTTTAGCATTAAGATATTTAGCATGAACTACTCTTTTTTCTTGATCAAGCAATTGTAATTTATCTATGAACCATAAGCCTGAACCAGAAAAAGACAAGATACTTGCAGAACCAGTGGTCGAGTAATATTGATTAGAAATTTTACGATCATACCCCATAAGTGCAGTTGATAATGGGTTAAGTACTGCAATAAACAACACACCCACTACAAATGCTACAATCATATAAGGTAATAAAAATTGCCAAACTGATATTCCGCTAGCTTGAATAATTGTGTATTCATTCCCTCTTGAGATGCGAGTAAACACCAAAACTGCTGCAATAAATATCAAAAAAGGAATCGACTCGTGCAACATATAAGGCAGCTTAGCAAAAGAAAGTTTCGTTATTACAATAAAGCTAATATTTCTATCGACCGAACTGGTTAGTAAATCTATATAATTACTGATTAAAAATACTCCTGACACTACAGCTAATACGATGGTTATAGATCGACAATATTGCCTAGATAAGTATATAAAGAGTATAGGATACATCAGCCTTCATAAATGGTGGGCCCGGCAGGACTTGAACCTGCGACAACACCGTTATGAGCGGTGCGTTCTAACCAACTGAACTACAGGCCCGAATTACGCTTAAATATTTATAATCAGTCTTAGTCAACATGTCCAGAATAAAATTCCTTATTAATTACGCTGTTTGTAACTTTCTTAGGACTGGTTATATGAGGAAATTTCATATATAACGGCGCTATAGTATCATCAATACTAATTGAGTTAATTTTTTTGAATGCACAAGCAAGCAAAATACCGGCATCGAAAGTGACTTGTTCGTATTTTTTAATGCCATCTAATTGACAATGACTTACTATCGAGTAGTTTTGGTGCAATCTGAGTAGTTGATAAATTTTTTCAATACTTAGACATAATATCTCTGATTTTGATTCTAGACCTGAATCAAACAGTTGTACATAATATTCACTCTGACCAGCATTCATCACTGATACAAGATTGTTACAAGCATTCTTAGCATTAGCTACTAGCTCTAAGGTAGTGATCCCAATTAATTTAATTTTAGGCAAAACTAATTTTAATCCTCTAGCTGCTGCTACCCCTATTCTAACTCCAGTAAAACTGCCAGGACCCACATTTACAGCGACCGCTTCTAAAGCTTGAAAAGTACATTTATTTTCTATGAGTAACCTATTTATTATAGAAAATAATTCTTCACTTTGCTGAAAACTTTGTACAGCTTGCATATAGCCAATTTGCCTACCATTCACTCCTAAAGAAACTGAACATTTTCCTAATGCTGTTTCAAATGCAAGTATTTGCATAAAACTATTGATGAAGTATTTGAAGCTGTTCAGCTAAGAGAGGCGCTATACTTAGTACTTTGATTTTATTGTTGCTATAAGATTTGGCATTATAAATACTATCTGAAATGTATAAAGATTTGAGGTATGAATTATGAATTTTTTTATAAGCAAGCGCCGATAAAACTCCATGCGTAATATACGCATATACTCCAACTGCACCGTTTGCCAATAATATATCTACAGCCTGGCAAAGAGTACCGCCAGTATCAACTATATCGTCAATAATATAACAATTTTTTCCTTTTACATCGCCAATGATACTTTCAGCCTTGCATTCTCCGATAGCGTTTCTTTTTTTATTGATAATTATAAATGGCAAATTAAGGTATGAACTTACTTTTCTAGTTCTATTGATTCCTCCCGTGTCAGGCGAGACTATGACGCAATTAACTAACTTCTCTTGAGTAATAATACCAACAAAACTCTTTAGCGGGCAAACATTCACTACTGGTACTCTAAAAAAACTCTCTATATGCTTAGAATGTAAATCTACCGTAATAATACGTTTAATTCCAATAGATTCTAACAGCATAGCAACACAACTAGCAGAGATTGGGCCATTATCACTCATTCTACGATCCTGTCGACCATAGCCATAGTAAGGAATAATAGCAGTAATGCTCTTGACATTGGACCTTCTAACCGCATCAGCAATGAACAACAACTCCATCAGAGTATCATTTGCTGGTGATGAAGTTGATTGAATAATATAGACATCCTGGTAAGCTAAGTCAGCATCTATTACAACACTGATTTCCTTATCATGAAAACTACTTATATTGCAATGCGTTATTGGCATATTTAATAATCTAGCAATATTTTCAGCTAACACTTTATTACTAGAACCAGCAATTAACATTGTCATATTATACACCCATAAATTGATAAATTTTTAGCAAAACATCTCCATATTCTCTGCTATCAAGCTCTATAAATGAGCTATCTGGATAATACAGATCCTTATAATGCGTTTCAATTACAATAATGGCTTTATGTGCTAACCATTTTTTTTTGATTAAGCTGCTTAAAGCGTAATCAACTAATTTACGATTAAATGGCGGATCAATAAAAGCCAACGTGCACTTGATTTGCGCATGGGGCAAATTGGTAGCATCGCCTTTAATCAAATCAGTATTAGAAACTAAGTGTAAGTTTTTAATATTACGTTTAAGCATTTGTAAATTTTGAAGATTTTTTTCAATCAACACGCTATGCTTTGCACCTCTAGATATTGACTCAAAAGTAAGAGCGCCTGTGCCTGCAAAAAGATCGATGGTTATTGCGTCTTCCAAAATAGACTTACCATCTTGCACAAAATAACCGTTACTAATAATATTAAATATAGCTTCTTTAACTCGCGCAGTTGTTGGTCGATAGTCACAGTTATCATTTGTAAAAATTTTTCGGCCTTTTAAGTTACCTGATATTATTTGCATTTTTTAAAACCTTAGATTTATCACTGCTTCTCTTGTCTCACTTGCCTTTAAGTCATCTAATTCATATGGTCCAAATGCTATTCTAATTAATCTATTTACTTTTAAATCACAATACTCGAACAACTTTCTAATTTCACGATTTTTACCTTCATATAGCACAACCTCAAACCAAGAATTCATGCCTTCTCCTCTTAATACCCTGACGATTACCTTGCCGTATTTCACTCCCTCAATCACAACACCTATTCCGAGCTCAGTAAGTTTATTCATTTCAACTTTACCAAAAGCTCGTACATTATAAATTCGTTTAAATTTATTTTGAGGCAACTCTAAA
This sequence comes from Rickettsia typhi, assembly GCA_945905715.1. Classification (GTDB taxonomy): domain Bacteria; phylum Pseudomonadota; class Alphaproteobacteria; order Rickettsiales; family JABSSG01; genus JAGVLN01. Next base: position 64,658 of record CAMDPW010000001.1, on the reverse strand, counting down.
AATCTAGCAAGAGCTCCGTTATTAGTTAAAAGCAATAATCCCTCAGAGTTTAAATCTAATCTACCTACCGAAATAACACTTGGCATATTAGGCGGTAAATGATTAAATACAGTCTCTCTATCGTATGGATCAACATGCGTGGTTATTAAGCCTGCCGGCTTGTAATAAATCCATAATCTAGGTTTAGGTAACCAAGCAAGTTCTTTGCCTTCTATTGTAATAACGTCTTGCGCATTGACATCTATAGCAGGAGATGAGACTACAAAGCCATTAACAGTTACCTTGCCAGTAAAGATATATGCCTCCGCTTTTCTCCTTGAGCAAAAACCTGAGCCACTAATTCTTTTATTGAGTCTCATTTAAATAATTACTGATTGGAATGATATTTTTCTGCAGCTTTTACAAAAGCATCAAAGATTTTTTTGTCATACTCATTGTTGCAATGCTCGGGATGCCATTCAATTCCCATGCAAAATGGCAATTTTATATGTTCTATACCTTCAATCACTCCATCTGGAGCTACAGCATTTATTCTAAGGTCTCTTCCTAATCTACCAACAGCTTGGTGATGGTGGCTATTAATTTTATATTTAGATATACCGACAATTTTGTGCAACAAAGTGTCTTCTATTATATTGACATCATGCCAATCTACTGCTTGATCACCATTATGTTTGTGAATAACATCGCTATGAACATAATCTGGAAGATGTTGAATTAAGTTTCCACCTAGCAATACATTTAATAATTGCTGGCCTGCACATATGGCTAATATTGGTGTTTCTAAATTCATAGCTTTTCGCATCAATTTAAATTCAAAGTTTTCCCTGATACCATTTGATGTGTTTGTTTGTTTATGCGCAACCTCTCCATAGCAAGTTGGATCAATGTCATAATCGCCACCAGGTAGTAATATGCCATCACATATACTTAAATAATCATCTATACTGCTATCAATATAAGGCAATAAAATAACTGTTACGCCGTAACTTGCAACTACTTGAGCGTAATTAGTGCGTATTGCATACCATGGCTTATCAGAATAGCCACCGTTAGCGACTTGTTTTTCTGAATAATCCACAGTTATCCCTATGACTGTTTTCATTACCACGCTCCTTAAAGTATATTAACATCATTGCAGTGCTATAGAGGAATTGCAGAAGCTACTGTCCGAACAGCTATCTAGTATGCCTGATAAAATTTGAGCATATACCGCAATCCTGCTAAGTAGAATTTTCTGTCTCACTTGATGATTTTTGTAAACTTATTTGATAAAAAACAAAAAAGATTGTATATTAACAAATCATAAATGTAAACTCAGAAAAATCTTGTTCTACATATATCTTTCGGAAGTTATGATACTGTATGTAGTAAACTTTATTCAGCTCTTAAGATGAAGAGTGGTAGCGAGGCTTTTTTCCATATTTGGACATAGTTAAGATACTATAATGCAATAATTTTTATATGGGTATAATACATTGTTCTAGCGTAGCTGATTTTTAACATCATATTGACTAAAAGCCTAGGAGGTGTAGATGTGATGGTCAGTGTTGACTTTAGCAGTGCAAATACTAAGGACGATATTGCAGAAAAATGTATGATGCTTCTTACAACTAGTTTTATGAACTTTTTTCCCGAGCAAGTAGAGAAATTTATTGAGGATGAACATTATCAAAATTATACAATAATTTTTGAAGATAGTAAGATACTTTTTGTAAAATATCATAATAGAAATCCTTCTTTATTTGATCTTTCTGCTTCACAAATTGCGCATTATTTATTCCCAGATAATTTTGCTAAATATCAGTTTGTTATCGAGCCAAATATGCATGTAGAGAGTGAGATAAGTGCTGGATACCTATTTTCTGCTCGTGAAGATTTTGAGTGTAATCCAAATCATTTAAATGGAATAGAAAATATTTATGCAACTGTTTTTTATTTAGGGTTAGAAATACGTTCACACAAATGCATAACATCAGAAGATAAATCTTATTTATTTATTGATGATTTCTCGCACCCTTTTCATCTAGTGGATATTGAACAAAAGAAGTTAATAGAGGAGTATCGCGATCACAAGATATTACCATCAGAAAAAGGAACTTTATTTCCAACTTCATTTCTTAATATGGAATGCGGTGAGTGGATTGATAGAGCGTGTGATGTAGAAAAGCTTAAAAATGCTTATGGAATGATTAAAAACACTCCAAAAAAGAGATAAACAAAATTATTGATACAGTGATTGGTGTGTTACAATCTATTGAACGCCAAAACGGTTGTAAGTTTAGTCATCACTATCAATATATGAATGAAAATGTAACAAGTAGTGCTCGCAGGTAATCATGAAGGCGTAAGCACTTTCCTAACAAATAATACGCTTAGAAGTGGATCTTTACAACTACTTGCAGCACTAGTCTTTAAGTTGTCTCTATTGTTATTTCGTTCTCTACAAATTTATAACAAGTTTTATTATTAGCATTTCTTTTCCTCAAAAGATTTTCCTGAATCCCTAACATCAAATCTCTACTCGCAGTTGCTGATGAGATACCTTTATGTAGAGGCATGTACTCTTTTCTATGAAACAATTTTTGTTTTAAAGATTCTTTAGCATACCGTAACCTCTATATAGGATGGATTACTCGTGATGATTGTGAAGTAGTATATTGACGTAGTGCTATTACTATTTGTTCTAAAGAAAATGTGTAGTTATAGCAATTGAAATTTACTAATTTAACAAAAGATATCAAAGAACCTACAATTTTTGACTTCAGTAGTCAAGAAATGTGTAAGTCTAAATTTTCTCTTCATAACAGGCGATCATAAAGTATTACAGGAATTTTTCTTTTGGACCAACCGACTGCAATAAGTAAACAACAACAAAACTGCTAGAATGTAAAAAAAATAATTCCGCACCTGAAGTGAAATATGTTTGGCTTTTTATGATTTTTTTTAATTAACTAAAACTTAAAATTTCTATCATTTAAAGTAAAATCCTGAATTGCGTGGACTTATAGCGCCAATTCTAGATAACTTCATGATTAATGATTCCTAATGGATAAAGAGGCTTAGGTTTAACTTTAATTTAGATGAGCTCTCAAAGCACGTGGCAGCAGAATTTTGACGGAAAAATCAGTGTTTAAATTTAAAATTCCTGCATATAACCAAATTTGCAAAAGTGTTTTTAACACTATTTAAGCAATGAGTATATTAACTTTTTGACACTCAGCGCAAAATTAAGTCTATAGCGCTCAATATAGGAAACTCGTGGAAAATAATTATTATTATGTCAACTCAACAATAAATGAGCACTTTTATATTCCATAACTATAATGGTACCCGCGGCCGGAGTTGAACCGGCAAGGACTAAAGTCCCACGGATTTTAAGTCCGTTATGTCTACCAATTCCATCACGCGGGCGCGTAATAAAAACCGAATAATCATGATGGACCTAATTCTCCTCAATTTCAAGAGGTTTTTTGTGATTCTAATATTTTTTTTATTCTACTTAGACTGACTTCTTTTGCTTGGTTAATTAACATTATGGGAATACCTTCAACTATTGGAAAAGATAGTCTAGCTACTGGACTAATCAACTCTTGTGCTACTTCATCATAAATTAATTTTTCTTTTGTAATAGGACATACAAGAATTTTTAAAAGCTCTGAAGAAATACGCATTTGATCATCCAATTTTTTATTTAATTATTAAAAATATATAAAGATTTATACATATATATACACATTGTAAAGTTGTTTTTATTAAAAGAATATAAAAAATACCTATCTCTACCAAACTTTTACAGAAATCTTCTACTATTAATTTTATAATTTCTATAGTACTTAAAAATTTTACGATCATTCATTACTAAATATGGTGAATCATTAGTTTAACTTTTGTACTTTGTTCAAATTGCTTGTTTTATTAAATTTTAACGTTCCCTTGTTTGACTTTTGTGATTATTATTTTATATTATAATACACGATTAAGTATCAAAAAGGCCTTATGCAATGAGCGAATATGATTCTAATAATATTTTAGCTAAAATATTATTAAGCGAAATACCTTGCAAAAAAATATATGAAGATGATGACGTATTATGCTTTGAAGATGTAGCTCAAGCCGCGCCAGTACACTTATTAGTAATACCGAAACAACGCTATACTTGTTTTGAAGATTTCGTCCAAAATGCTAATCCAATTTATGTGGCAAATTTCTTTACAACTATAGCTAAAATTGCACAAAACCAAGGAGTAAATAAAACTGGCTATAGATTAGTGACTAATAATGGTGGTGGCGTCGGACAAACAATTTTCCATTTTCATATACATCTACTTGCTGGAAAAAAGATGACAGGATTAGCTCTTTAACCTTATCAAAATATACAGCAACTGCATAGATTAAGTATAATATTAATGTAATCAAAGTAGCACAAGGTATAAATCATTAGGTTCAAGAAAGCATATCCACCTAAAAGACTAGCTAGATTTTCAAAACATGATAGTAAAAAGCATGAATATCACTGAATGGTTAATACTAGAACTTTTGATTATAGCTATGCTAGTACGGCTTCATTTGAGTTTTTTGATAATAAAATCCAGATGAAAACCTTCTGCTAGCCAAAAAAATGGGCTAATCGGTAGAACTTTAGTGACTACGTCATAGCCTAATTTTTGATTAAGTTGCCTGATCAACGCCTGGATTATATTATTTTATACTACAAGCACTTCAATATTACTCTCCGATATCGGATCCTTGGCCTTCCATTGGAGCAGATACTTTGGTTGGATTGTAAGCCAGCTATAACTGCTCCCAAAGTCGTGCAAGATACAAATGATAGCACATGCCAGATTAAAAAATATATAGTAATAGTGCAGATGTTACAATGTGTATGAGACCTTACGAAAATGATACTGAGGCCATATTATTCACTATCATTGCATTAAGACAATCGATGAAGATGGAATTAGTATAAGCTGGACTCATGCTGATATTATAGGCAATAATGAAAACGACGTGATACTATTTCTCAAATTTATTTTAAAAGTCAAAACTTTATTTACATTGTTTTAAAAAGTTACCTATACTTTGATTAAAATGTTGTGTCGTTCAAAATATGGTATCATTTTACTAGAAACTTCTTCTATGAGATCTCTACTTACACGAGAATGGCAAGGGTTACATTAGTAATTGAGAGGCAATAAAAGATTTAAAGAAGACAAATAAAATAGCCCATAATCATAGAACGCAACATGAATCACTGCGCACTAAAAGCTTGCAAAAATTGATTCCTCAAGACTCATGATAATCTGGCTGTTACTACACCTTACCCCAACAATTCAATGTACTACAAAACTTATAAGTTTTATTACGTTTCCTTTTACTATGCTTTGATAATAATCCATAGTTTCTTGAATTTCCTAACCACTTCATTTGTTACATTGCATTTTTTGTTAAATCCCTCAGTTGTATCGGTAATACTTGTAATCTTGGGGCAAATTGACAATAATGTCTCTAAAGTACTCTATCAATGCCAGGGATATGCAAATAATTATATAAAATGATCGCTTGAGTGTATGATCTGTGCTGATTATTAACCTTAATACCTCTGTAGTAAGTAGTTAAGTTAAAAATTAGGCAAACTTTAATGATAGTATAAATATATTTTTAGTTTAGAATACACCTTCAAGACATCCCTGAAATTAAAGTGTTGTTGGTGAAAAGTGGTGCCGCTAGCAGGAATTGGACCTGCGACCTCATCATTACCAATGATGCGCTCTACCACTGAGCTATAGCGGCGACGTAGATTAATGTGTATAATTGTTAATTGACAAAAGTCAAACTGTTTTATAAATTTTGTAGACAAATAACTATGACTAAGCAAAAAAAAGAAAAACTTTCGGAAAAGTTACAAAAAACAAAAAAAACTGCTCTGGCAAATGCCCTCAAAGTAAATTTGCAGCGCAGAAGGGCGGTGAAGAAGTAGGAATGAAGATTAAAATCAGTAGACTAGAAGGTGTAGAAAGCAGTAATGTTGCGATTATTGATAAGTATGAAAGTAAAAAACATTCTGTATATGATGCTTTAGCACGGTTAACAAAAAACTATAACAAAGCAAAGCACAAGAATATTGCCATGAATAATGATTATTGTATTACGCCACTAACACGTAAAATCAACTGCGAAAACATTTAAAATAAAGGCTACATCTGTTACTGACTCATCATACTAATGAGAAATATTTGAAAAACTGAACTTTTATGAGCAAAGCAATTGCCAAAAACTCAGGTGATAGTCGATGGTACACAAGGTAATTAAAAATACAGGAGCGATATGACGGTATTATCTGATAAAACTATATTTGAACTGGTTAAGAAGTACGAAATGATTGAGCCATTCGAATCGCAGCAAGTAAGTTATGTTAATAGCGATCATAAAATTATATCTTATGGCTTATCTTCGTATGGTTACGATGCTAGGGTTGCTGACGAATTCAAAATCTTTACTAATATTGATTCAGCAATAGTAGATCCAAAAAATTTTGTTAATAGCAGCTTTGTTGATCGTTCTGGCAGTATATGCACCATTCCACCAAACAGTTTTGTATTAGCACGTACCGTAGAATATTTTCGTATACCGAGAGATATGCTAGTAATCTGCGTAGGTAAATCAACTTATGCGCGTTGTGGGATTATCGTTAATGTAACCCCTCTTGAGCCTGAATGGGAAGGACATGTTACTTTAGAATTTTCTAATACCACCCCACTGCCAGCAAAAATTTATGCAAATGAAGGTGCTTGTCAGTTTATTTTCTTAAAAGGCGACAAAGAATGTTTCACTTCTTATAAAGATAAAGCTGGAAAATATATGAAACAACGCGGGGTTACACTACCTTCAATGTAAATTTTGAATCCCTTCATACATTTAAGAAATTATTTATCACTCATTTATTATCCATGCCGTAGCTGATACTAGTATGACAAATATCTAGTTTGAATGTTATTTATAACACTCCAGCAGTACATTTACTCATCTAAATAAACAATTTTGTATGATTATATAAGTTGTGGTATGTATGATATTTTATATGCAAAGCTACCGTAAAACTATCTGACAGTAAAAAGTTATTAAAGATTTAGACTTATGTAATACAGTACAATATTAAAAAAAACAGACTTGAGGTAAAATTAACACTAGAAACTCTAATATAAGCATATGCATAAGAACAAAAATAATCAACGTAGAAACCCCTCCCTATCAATCGAGTATTTTGGTTTTGCTACCATTGTTTCTGTTATCATTATTTCTTATTTAGTTTGGATATTGTGGTGGTCTTATAATCACTTAATACTAAAAAAGAATCATAAATATTCTTCAGACGCGATAAAAATACAGGAAGTATTGAGTAATTCTTTTACATACACTTCGAATCTTATGAGATTTATTGGCACTAGAATTGCGGTCTCAGGTAAGAATGATTCTGAATCAGTTACATCAATATTGCAAACTAAAATTGAATCCGATGAAATTAAAGACATTTTCCCTTGGACTGTATTTGAGTTTGTAAACTCTCAAAATTATGTTATAGCCAGCACAGCTGGTGTTACAAAGCCTTATCTTAAGGTTACTGCTAGTCAAAGACCATGGATACTCTCAGCACGCGCTCAACCATGGATACTACATCTAAATGATCCAGATATAGGAATCGTTAGTCATGAATATATTATTCCTGGTGGATATGGGATTACAGATCAAAATAAAAAATTTCTTGGTATCATTTCAGTTGGCTTCAGTATAGCAAAACTTAAGAAAGCAATGGCAAATGCTTTAATCCTTTCTTCTAGTAACAATGTAAATGACTTTCTTCTTTTTACTAAAGATTTGAAATTTATTACTAGCTCTAAAGGTAACAAAGAGTCTTTTAATGACTTGTTTAGATATTTACAAAAAAATAATGTTTTTCTTCATGATTTTGGTCAATTAGAAACAAAAATCAATCATAACAACATTACCTACGAATATTACAAAGTAATGCGATCCTACAATTTCGTAGTACTTATAGGGCAGAATAAGCAATATTTAAAAGAAAGTCTTGAAGAACTGATGGAACCTCAAGTTGTAAAAGCTGCAATTTTAGGAATTTCGTTCCTAATTCTTTTATATTTTTTTCGCATGAAAATAGTAAATCCAATGGTAGTACTATCAGAAAAAGCCAAACTTCTTTCGCGTGGCAATCTAGACATTGAAATGCCTAAAGTCAATAGTAGAGAAGCTTATTATCTAGTAGAAGCTCTAGAAATGGTAAAGGGATCTTTTCAGAGAGAGAATGCAGTCCGTCAACAACTTTTTCAAACTAATAATCAAATAAAACTCGTCAACTTAAATCTTGAGCAGAAGGTAGATAAACGCACTATGGACTTACAACAAGCGCTAGCAACCAAGACAGAATTCTTAAACAACATTAGTCATGAAATATGCACTCCTCTACAAGGAATAACTGGATTATCAGAGGGTTTGGTTGAACATTGGTATACTCTTGACGATACAAAAAAGTTAGAAATAGTAGAGCATATAGCCAGTAATAATAAGCGTCTACTTTCTCTTATGGGAAATCTATTAAATTTATCAAAATTTACCGCTAAAAAAATGCTACTTACTTTTCAAATGACATCTTTGACCTCTTTAGTAGAAACACTGATAACGGAAAGTATGATTCTGTATATCAAAGATAAAAATATAAAGATAGATTTTGTAAAGAATAACAATATAGTGGCTATGGCTGATCATGAAAAAATTACTCAAGTATTGCGCAATCTTTTTGTAAACGCTATTAAATTTAGTCCTGATACTAGCGCGATTATTGTTGCATTGTCACAAATTGAGATAGACGGTCATAAGGGAGTGAGTAAAAAAGCTGTGCATTTTTCCATTAGTGATAGTGGAATTGGTATACCAGAAAACGAACTAAAGACAATATTTGAGCCATTTACTCAAAGCTCCAGAACAAAAACCAAGGCTGGAGGCACTGGTCTTGGTCTTGCCATTTGTCATGCAATTATAATTGCTCATCATGGTAAAATATGGGCTAAGAATAATAAAACCGGAGGAGCAACTTTTAATTTTATCATCCCTTCTTCGCAAAATGAACAGCTAAAGAATGAGAGGCGAAGTGTAAAAAATCACAAGCAGGTAGAAGTTGCTAAGCAAACTACTATACTAATGATCGACGATGAGGAGACATGTCTAATAAATATGGAGTTATTGCTGCACCAAAGTCAATATACACTTGTAAAAATTAACAATGGACTTGCAGGATTGCGATATTTAATGGAGCATGGAGATGAGGTTGATCTTGTATTGCTTGATCTTATGATGCCTGGTGTACATGGATTAGATATATTAGCTGAAATCAGAAAACAACCAAATTTTATCCATATAAGAGTGATATTGCAAACCGGTATTGCCGATGAAAAAACTATAGATCAAGCTCGTAGAGTTGGTATTGATGGTTATATTAAGAAACCGTATCAAAAAGATGATGTACTTACTCATATAAAAACTGTGCTATCATCTTAGCTCTAATAAATTTATCTTGACCTGTAATGACATAAATTCAATAATTATTTAACATACAAAAACTTTATACGTAGAGGTAGAAATTTGTTTAGCACATTTACAGAATACACATCTCAAAAATTAATTACATATAGAATTGTAATACCAAATACTGCAAAAGTTTATATTGCTTGCTATAAAAGCCCAGATATAAATAGCACTGCTGTATCTGATAATAATTTAGAATGCGATCCTAGAAAGTTGTTGTTTTCTCTTAAAACTAATTTTGCCTATGGTGGCAGTAGGTTAGCTGATTTCTTAGAAAACGTAGTTGAAGGCGAGAAAAGAGCGATTAAATCAGTAAATTTTCTAGCTTTAGCAGAAAGTCATATGAAGCACGTCATCATTAATAAAGCAGTAGAAGAAGGTGCATTAAATAATTTAATTGATCCAGCAACTCATAAATTGCTTACATCATTAAAGGCCGATAACAATTTACAGATAGACATTGAAGCTGGTTATAAGTTGCCAGAAAGATATTTAGATCTCAAAATTAGAGGTAGTAGGTGTATTATTTTACCGGAATCAGAAGAGATTGAAAATATACTCAAAAACACCAAACATCCTAGATTTTATGAAATTGCGGACATCGTATTGAAAAAAATTGCTAATTTTCTTAATGGCATCGATTTGGCTAGCGTGATTGATTCACAGGGAAATTTAATTGATGAAGCAAAGATCAATAAAGGTGAAATTAACCTTACGCCGGATTTTGGTCGTTTTTCTGAAATTGCAGATATACTAAACAAATTTACGCCTCAGGTTTTATGTGTAAATGCAAGCGCTGGAGGATGTTGTGGTAAGGTAGCTTACACTGTCACAGGCATTTTAGCTGGATGGAAAGCATGCGTTGATAATAATTTATGTTCGTTTATTCCAGAAGAAACAGATATTACTTTTATTGGATCTGCAGGAGCCTTAGGAGAGGTTATTTCTGAGTATCTTAAAGATCTAAATTTCCAAAAGATTAAACTGTGTGACTTGCAATATAAGCTCGATGAAATCATTACAATTAATAGAGAGACAGATTTAAAAAAACTTCAGATTAAAGAGTATATTAAGAATAATGATGGATCATTTGTCATTACCACTATAACCAACAGAATAGTAAGAGTGAACTTAAAAGATAAATTAATCAGACTCGTGGATGGTGGTTATCAGGCTATGCTGAGTAGTTGGGAGGTTATACCAGCTATTGAAGGAATGTATACTGATGAAGCTTTAAATTGCAATGGAGGAATAATTATTTCTACTGCTTTTGGTAGAGAGATCGAGCACTCTAATTGCCACTTGATTCCTTCTGGCACTTTGTTTTTAGCTGCTCATAACATAGCAGTGCGCTTAGGAAAAAGTGGCTTAAAGATGCTGATGGATTTAGATGCGCAAGGTGTTGTGTTTGTACCAGGTCAAGTACTTACACTTGGTGGAGCATTAACATCTAGACTAGAAGCTTGTTACCGCTCAGAACATAAGATTATTAAAGCCAACGAGGGCAAAAACTCTAATATATTCCCAAAAAAATTGGCACATGAAATTGTAAAAAACATAATCTATCATGTTACAAGTAATATAGTAAGCAGAAATAATGTTACCCCGTGGGAAGCGCTACTAGAGTATGCAAGTCTAGAGGAATTATTAAAGTTAGATGATGATAGCAATGATCAGTTTATTCCATACGACATTAGGCATGGAAGCCAGTAGAAGAAGTTGCTGTCGCAATTTTAATATACAAGTAATGCAGTGCTAGAAATGTGCTAAATAATTTATATAACAAAATATTATATTATCAGTAAGAAATTATAATGCTCTCATCCTCAAAAAGAAATTTACCGTTTTTTTTGAGCTTTCTTGGTATGATTAAATTTATTTCCTAGATAGATTTTAAAATTTTTTTTACACCAATCTTGTTCTAAATTCATTTGTATTTTCTCTGTAAAAATATCGCACATAAAATAGCTAGTAATCTTATCAAGACGTACAAGATTACACTACGACTTGCCGTGATTGATAATCATGTTGCAATCTAAATTGCAATATAATAGTGTTATTTTCCAAATATATTAGAACAATATGAAACTATCGCGCCTTTTATTGTTATTATTAATATCGCTCTCTTTTGCTAGTCATGGTGCTGCAAAAACCAAGGAGCAGTTAGATTACTTGTTACAATTGCCAGATGAGTATGTTTTAGGTGATCAAAAAGCAAAAGTCATTTTTATTGAGTATTCATCGTTATCATGCCCTACCTGTGCAGCTTTTCACAATACAATATACCATGAAATCAAAAAGCGATATATTGACCAAGGAAAAATGAAATATATCTACCGGAATTATCCCCTAGATGAAGTGGCCATAAAAGCAGCTGTGTTACCGATATGCGGAGATAAAGAAAAATATTTTTTATTTATACAAGCATTATTTGCAACTCAAAATTCATGGGCCACTACTAGCAGCTACATATCAATACTTGAGGACATATCTGTACTTGGAGGTCTATCGAAGAATCAATTCATGAAATGTTTGCAAGACAAGAATATTGAAAATCAAATTCTACAATCACGATTAATAGGTCATAATATTTTACAAATTAATTCTACACCTACTCTTATTATTAATGGTGAAAAAATTACTGGCGTACCCAATAAAGAAGCTCTTTTTCAAATTATCGACAACAAACTGAACATATGCACAAAAAAAATCAATTAATTCATTTAAAAGAAAAAATTGCGCTTTATAAACAGCAAGATGCTAAGCTTAGTTACTCCCACAGACATGAGATTAATCCATATACGGTATGCATTGAGTTAGTGGCTTCTGTTATTGCTGGAATAGTTGTTGGAGCTTTATTGGATCATTTAATGAAAACTAAATTGATTTTTAAAATAATATGTTTATTATTTTCAGTTATTGCTGGTTTTTATTCAATCTATAAACTTTCAAGGCAAAAATAAAATGTCATCATCACCGCTTACCCAATTTCATATACACACATTAGTACCGATCCACATAGGAAATTATGATGTAAGCTTTACTAATTCATCATTAGTAATGCTAATGGCCATGACCATTATCAGTGCATTTTTTCTTCTGGCTTGCAAAAAACAAGAAAGAGTACCAGGTTTTTTACAATCTAGCGCAGAAATAATGCATGGCTTAATCTTAAAGGTGCTAAATGAAAATACATCTGGTAAAGGCGAGCAGTATTTACCTTTCATTTTTAATATTTTTCTTTTTATTTTAACTTTAAATATTTTAGGGCTTATACCTCATGGTTATGCAGTAACTAGCCAAATAGCTGTAACTTTTTCATTAGCTATAATGGTATTTATTACTATTACAGTAATTGCGTTTATTCGTCACGGCTGGCACTTTTTTTCTTATTTCTTACCAGCTGGCACTCCATGGTTTTTAGCGCCACTTATGATAGTAATTGAATTTTTTACTTACTGTACAAGACCTATAAGTTTGTCACTAAGACTTGCTGCAAACATGATGTCAGGACATATATTAATTGCAGTAATTGCTGGATTTATTGTTACCATGGGTATTGCGGGAATTTTACCGATTTCATTTATTGCAGCATTTACAGCATTTGAATTGTTTGTGGCAATTTTACAGGCATATATCTTTACAATTTTAACCTGTGTTTACTTAAATGATGCAATTCACTTGCATTAGTGGCAATAATATTTTAATTGTATCTAATGTAGTATTTTGTTAGCCTGAATATAATATCGTTTTAAACTTTAAATAGGAGTGAAGTAATGGACCCAGTATCATTTAAGTATATAGCAGTGGGCTTAATGTCCCTTGGTATGTTTGGTGCGGCGATTGCTGTAGCCAATATTTTTGCTGCATTAATCAATTCAATTGCACGCAATCCTTCCGCCGAAACTAAAATGTCTCGTTACGCTTTTATTGGCGCAGGTATGGCTGAAGCAATGGGTATCTTTTCTCTTGGTATTGCAATGATCTTGCTATTCTTGTAAGATATGGAACTATTCAATCCAACTGCATTTGCTTCGCAAATTTTTTGGCTAGTAATATTTTTTGCTACCCAGTATCTGTTATTATCTAAGTTAATTTTGCCAAAACTAAAAAAGATATTTGATGATCGCGCAAGACACGTGAAGGAAGAAATATTATTAGCTGAAAAATTGACTAATGAAGCAAGTATCCTCAAAGAGGATTTTGAAACAAAAATTGAACAAGCACATAGTGTATGTATAGCAAAGATGAGCACTACTTTAGAGCAAATAAAACAAAACTCCTCTAAGCAACTTGCAAAACTTGAAAAGAGTTTAGCTAAAGATACTCTGAAGCAAGAGTTGCAACTAGACAAATTTACATCTTCAGTACAGAATGAATTAGTAGATATTACTCTTTCAACTGCAAGCATGATAATAAGTAAAATTGCTAATCACGATATTGAACCTAAAAATTTAAAAAAATATTTGGTATGAGTTGAGGTTAGAATGTTTAATGAAAATTTTTGGGAAACGACTTCTTTCTTGATTTTTATTGCTCTAGTTTACAAGCCAATAAAAAATCAAATTGTGCTTGCTTTACAGGAATACTCCAAGACCGTACTAACTAAACTCAATGAGTCTACTAAACTACGCGAAGAAGCAGAAAAATACATGCTGTTTTATAAAGATGAGCATGCGCGCTTATCTGCTAAATCTAAGAAAATCTTGGAAAGTACCGAAGAAAATATTATTCTCGTAATAAAAAATGCTCAGATAAAACTCAGCGAGCAAATAGAAATAAAAAAACGAATGCATCAAGAAAAAATAAATACTCACAAAAAAATGAAAATTGCACGCCTTAAACTTGGAGCTATCGATCAAGCTACGCATATCGCAAAACTATACTTAAAGGATCATTGTGCTACTTTATCTGCTAGTGAATTGAAGTATACATTGCAATTAATGGACCACCATAAAATAACAAATTAAAATGCAGCAAAGACCGCTTTTTATTTCCTTTGAAGGCTGTGAAGGAAGTGGCAAGTCTACTCAAAGCAAATTGTTATTTAACTGGTTGCAAGTTTGTGGTCTAAAAGTCGTTTTAACTAGAGAACCAGGTGGTACCTGCTCTGCTGAAGAAATTCGTAGAATTTTATTAAACAAGCATATGAAGTTTGATTCAATAAGTCAGCTATTGTTGCATTTTGTTGCAAGAAATGAAAATGTAACCAATGTAATAAAACCAAATCTTGCGCAAAATTATATTGTAATTTGTGACAGATATATTGATTCAACTAGAGCATATCAAGGATATGGCAGTCATGTGAGTTTGGATATAATTAATACTTTACACAAGTTAATTATTCATGATCTTGAACCAGACATAACTTTTGTAATGAGCGTACCTATTGAAACGATTTTAAATAGAATAAATAAAAAGCAAAATATTAATGATCGTTATGAGAATCTAGGCCGCACTTTTCACGAAAATGTAGCTAAAGGTTTTCAGGAAATCGTCAAACAAAATTCCTGTAAATACACATTAATTGACGCCTCAGGACCAATTGAATTAACTGAAAAAGTAATACAAATAAAAATAGCTACACTCTTGCAATTACAAGATGCATAAATGAAAAATTTCAATACGCATAATATTTTAAAATTTTTTTACTTTAATATGACTTGATCTCGAAATGTTTTTTGGTATATAATACACTAAGTTAGATATAAACAGTTGATAATTAGAGGGTACAGACATGATCGATTTTACTAAACCTAGCATGATTAATGAAAAATCAGCAGTATACAATCAAGGTCTACGAGAATTCATGATTAAAGTCTTTAATTATATGGCCGCAGCTTTGGTTATTACCGGATTTGTATCGTACGCAACAGTTTCGGTACCAGCATTACTGCAATTATTTTTTACAGTCGATCCAAGCGGAGCAGCGGTTGGTGTATCGGGGCTAGGCTACCTAATAATGTTTGCACCGCTTGTTTTTGTTTTTGCTTTTAGCATGGGTCTTAGTAAAATGAGTGTTAGCACAGCACAAACTATGTTTTGGGTATACTCTGTAATTATGGGATTGTCTTTAGCTCCTATATTTTTGGCATATACTGGAGAAAGTATTGCTAGAGTATTCTTTATTACAGCTTCAGTATTTGCTGCAATGAGTATTTATGGCTACACAACTAAACGAGATCTTACCAATATGGGCTCGTTTCTATTTATGGGTTTAATTGGTGTTATTATTGCGTCTTTAGTAAACACGTTCTTCCAAAGTCCAGCTATTTATTTTGTTACCTCGATTATAACAGTTCTCATCTTTACTGGCCTTACAGCCTATGATGTACAAAGACTAGTAATGATCTATGAAACATATCCAAACGGCGATACTAAGGATAAAGTGGCAATAATGGGTGCGTTATCTCTTTATATGGATTTCATTAATATGTTTCTTTCTCTATTGCGTTTGTTTGGCGATAGAAGAAGTTAATTCACATTAAAATTTTAGAAGCAAAAGCTGTACTTTTTGTACGGCTTTTGTTTTTTTTGTTTATAATGCAATAATATCAAAAATTTTTTTTAATCGTAATCATGAACCAGTCTTGCTGGGCTGAAGACTTTCTATTTGATAGTGCGCCAATTCATCCGTCTTATATTGCCAAATTAATTCCATCAATGACTGAATCAGAGGTAGATTATGCTGATATTGTAGATATTGATGAGTGTAAAAAAAGAAAGTTACAAGTACACGCCAAAGAGTTGGATACAGGAAATGTTTATGGTATTAATTATAAAGAAGGATTGTTTAAATTGATATTTTACTGATTGCAAGAACGGTGTTTATTATAAAAATCCGTTGATAATAAATGCTTTATGCTATGTAGTAATTGTGCAACTAGGCACTAATCGTGTCTATCAAATCTGGGAATATAGGATTATATCTAAAAAATAAGTAAATGACATGGTAAAGAAGATAGAAGCAATGAGTGCAGTAAAAATACTAGGTGAGGAGAATCGTCCACTTTAATTTTGTATGTGTATTGCTTCTGTCTACAGCTCTACTCTAAGAGTAAGCTATTTTTCTGTTTTAGTACTCACTACCACCATAGCTGGCCTAAGTAAGCGGTCACTCAAAACATACCCGGCCTGAACAACATGCAAAATTGTTTCATTAGGATAATCTTCATGACACTGTTGCGAAAGAGCCTGATGAAAATTATGATCAAATTTATCTCCACTTTTTGGAGCGATTCTTTTTACTCCGTTCTTCTCAAGTACAGTGATAAATTCTTTACGAGTGATGTCAATTCCTTCGGAAATTTTTTTAATCTCTTCGTTTTGTAACGATTCTTCATTTAAATGCTCAGTGGAGCGATATAAGTTTTCAAGTACATTGGTTAAATCATTAGCGAAACCAGAAACTGCGTATTTCTGAGCATCTGCCACTTCTTTGATTGCGCGTTTTCTAATATTATCACCTTCTGCCAAAGCTCGCAGCATCTGATCTTTTAAATCTTGTGCCTGCTCCTCTAGAATCGCAATACGCTTTTGGTTATCTTCAACTTCTACATTGTCTTTTACATGAGATTGCTGAATATCTTGATTATTATTTTCAATATCTTTTTCTTGTGCGTTATTTTTCTTTTCCATAATCTCAATTTGTAATTAAAATAGTGCTTTTATATAAATGATATGTATATTTAAGTATAATCTATAACATTTTCAAGAGACTAAAGCGAGAAAAATAGTATGAGAAACTCTAGAAGACAAAATAATGAACTAAGAAAAATTAGCATCGATATTGGTGTCAATGCATATGCTGAAGGTTCGTGTTTTATAAAGTTCGGTAATACACAAGTGTTATGCACTGCAACCATTGATGAAACTGTACCACCTTTCCTAAAAAATAAAGGTAAAGGGTGGATAACGGCGGAATACGGTATGTTACCACGCTCAACTCATAATAGATTAAAAAGGGAAGCAGCTACTGGCAAGCAAGGTGGAAGAACGCACGAAATTCAAAGATTAATTGCTAGATCATTACGTGCCACAGTAGACTTGGAGAGTATAGGCGAAAGACAAGTAATTATTGACTGTGATGTCATTCAAGCTGATGGAGGAACTAGAACTGCTTCAATTACTGGTGGTTATGTTGCTCTATATCTTGCTATTAAGAAGCTTGTACAGAATGGTTTAATTTATAAAAATCCCATAGTGAATCAAGTTGCAGCAGTATCATGCGGGATCGTTGATGGCGTTCCTATGCTTGATTTAGATTATATTGAAGATAGTAGTGCAGAAATTGATGCTAATTTTGTTATGGATTCAGCTGGTAGTTTAATCGAAGTACAAGCTTCAGGTGAAGAAAGTACATTTAGTGTAAGTCAGTTTAATGAGTTACTTAAGCTCGCTCAAGAAGGAACTGCAAACTTATTTGAAATTCAAAAAAAAGCATTAAGAATTTAGGTGAACGACCTCGCTATCTATATACACTGGCCTTTCTGTCAATCTAAATGTCCTTACTGTGACTTTAATAGCCATGTACATAGTTCTATTGACCAAGAAGCTTGGCTTGATGCCTACCTAAAACAAATTAATGAGTACGCAAATATCATTAAAAATCATAATATAACTTCTGTTTTCTTTGGTGGAGGCACTCCATCATTAATGCCAGTACATACTGTAGCCAAGATCATTGATAAGTTACTTACTATCAACTCATTTCATAATAGTATTGAAATTACTCTTGAAGCTAATCCAACTTCAGTTGAAAGTAATAAATTTATAGGATTTAAAGCCGCTGGTATAAATCGAGTTTCTATTGGTATTCAGTCCTTTAATGAAGTAGATTTAAAGTTCTTAGGACGTGCTCATTCTAAAACCGAAGCAATAGACGCACTAAAGATTGCAAATAAAGTATTCGACAATTATTCTTTTGATCTAATTTATGCCAGACCTAATCAAACAGTTAACGCTTGGCAACAAGAAATGTTAGAGGCCGTACAATATGCTAAAAATCACCTCTCTTTATACCAATTGAGTATTGAAAAAGGCACTCAATTTTACCAACTATACCAAAAGAAAAAATTTACCATCCCGAATCAAGATTTAGCAGCTGATCTTTATATACTGACTAATGATTTTATGATGGAGCATGGGTTAGAAGCCTATGAAATATCAAATTATGCTACTATCCCAAGCTTTCAATCACAACACAATCTCTCTTATTGGCGTTACAATCAATATCTTGGTATTGGACCTGGTGCACATAGTCGTATTTTCATTGAAGAAAAACCACATGCAATGGTTATGCTTCATGACCCACAAATCTGGCTAAAAAATATCTCTAAAAAAAAATCCCCCGTCCAACAAAAAACTTTACTAACACCTCAAGAAATTTTATATGAATATATGATTATGGGCTTGCGTATCAATGAAGGAGTAAATTTGACCAAGTTAAAACGCTTGCTTGGACATCCAGTAAATAACGTATTAAATGCAAAAGCATTACATGATTTATGCCTAAAGAATTACATTATACATGATCAATACACTATCGCTCTCACTACTCAAGGTAGATTACTCTTAAACAGTATCGTTGAACAAATAATAAACTAAAATGACTAATCTAACCAAGCTAGTTATGAGTGATATTGTAGAAAAAGGACAGATGTCGTTAGCTACATTTATGTGTTTATTATCAAAAAATAGAGAACATGGTTACTACTCCAATATACAAGAAATTGGTCACAAAGGAGATTTTGTAACCTCTCCTGAAATTAGTCAATTATTTGGCGAAATTATTGGTATTTGGTGTGTAAATTTATGGCAAATTCTTGGTTGTCCAAATAATATAATGATTGTTGAACTTGGTCCTGGAAACGGGACTCTAGCAATGGATATGGTTAAAGCTACAAAAAATATACCAGGATTTCATCAAGCAATTTCTATGCATTTTATTGAGATTGGTAAAAATCTTATAATCAAACAACAAATTACTCTTGGACAAATAGAGCAAATTAAAAAATACTGGCATACTAATATTGATCAACTACCTAAACAAGCGGCAATTTTTATTGCTAATGAATTTTTCGATGCATTACCAATTTCCCAGTACATCAAATGTAAAGAACAATGGTATGAGATTGGCATAGACATCGAACAGTCATCAAAAAAAATGAATTTTTGTAAGATGTCAATTGATGAAAAGACTCAAAATATTTTACTGCAAGATTATTCTCACGTCCCTCATGATGGTATTGTTGAATTGTGTAAAGAATCAGTAGATGTAGTCAAGCAAATTTCTGTGCACATAAATAAATATAATGGTGGTGGATTATTTATAGACTATGGTTATATTGATACAATTAGTAGAGTATTTATATCTAGTTTACAGGCTATAAAAAATCATAAATATTGTTCAATACTACATAATCTTGGCAACGCCGATATTTCAACTCACGTGAATTTTACAGCTCTTGTTACAGCAGCTCAACTTTGTGGTATCAAAACTTATGGTCCAATCACTCAACGTAAATTTTTGCTTAATATGTGTATTAATGATCGTAAAGAAATGTTACTTAGAAATACAACTAGCACTCAGCAAGAAACAATGATACGCGGCTATAATCGCTTAATTAGTCCGCAGCAAATGGGATTATTATTTAAAGTGATTGCTTTAACTAAGCATGAAATCAATCAATTTATAGGTTTTTGATCGGTTCAGAAACACACTTGACAATTATTTATAATAATGATCATTTAAGAATTAGGACTATTAGAACTGAAGCAAATACTTCTAAATAAGTATTATTATTGTAGAATTTGTCAGGTTTAGATCTGGAATGCAATCTAAAATAAAAAATATATAAATATCAATAGGCTATTGAAGAACTTGTAAAGCTATTATCCATATTTTTAACTAAAAATATTTTATTATAGTTGCAATTAAAAATTAGACCAGCGGTTGAACTAAAAACAAAACAGGTTTATGCCATACATTTCCTAGTACTGGAAATACTTATCACAAGTTTAGTAATCAAATTATACTACTTTTTTAGTTTTGTAAGAAGCTCTATTTTTAGATCGCTGTCCAATCTCATACCATAATGCATTTAAAATACTAAACGTACAAGCTAGACTCATTCCTAAAATCCATGAAAAATACCACATAAATTTTTTTCCTTTCTAATATAGAGATTTATCTTTTTCCTTGATACACAACGCCGTGACTTTACCAAACATCACTTTATATGCCCAGGTAGTATATATAATAATTATTGGCATAAAAATTATTACAGAAACCAACATTATAAGTAAAGTATTCTTACTGCTTGAAGCATCCCATACTGTTAAACTCGCACTGTAATTGAGGTTTGAAGGGATAATAAATGGAAACATAGACAAACCGACAGTAGAAATGATTCCTATGATCGATAAGGAACTAGATAAAAATGCCCATACATAGCGCCTAGTGAATGCAAAAATAATTACTAAAAATGCTCCGCTGAAACCAAGAATTGGAGCAGTTACTATCCAATGATATTTATCATAGTTTAATAGCCACAAACCGGTTTGAGCCACTACAATCTTGTTCAGTGGATTTGATGGTCCTGCACTTCCTGAGTAATCCAAAATTTCATACCCTTTCATTTGGCTAATCATGTAACCTCCGATAGCAAATAAGACTATAGAAAGAAAAGGCACTACCAGCATAACAATTCTGCATCTCGCCTCAATTGAACTTTCAGTTTTGAGAGTCAAGAATGCCGCCCCTTGAGTTAAAATTATAGCAACACTTAAAATACCGCACAAAAGTGTAAATGTAGTAAACAATGACAAAAAATTTACCTGATTGTTTATTACTAACATTTCGTTAAAAGAAAAGCTAATGCCATGCAACACATTACCTACTGCTATACCAAAAACTAAAGACGGTACAAAACCACCAATAAAAAGAGCTGCGTCCCATATATTACGCCATTTATTGTTATCTATCTTATTACGAAAATCAAATCCTACTGGTCGTAATATCAATGCTAATAGCACTAAAAATAATGCAAAATAAAATGTAGAAAAAGCTACCGCGTATACAAAAGGCCAAGCTGCAAAAATGGCCCCACCTCCAAGAATAAACCAAACTTGATTACCCTCCCAAGTAGGTCCAGAAACGTTAAGCATAATCCTTCGTTCAATATTATTTTTTGAGATAAATGGAAGTAACGCACCTATACCCAAATCAATACCACCCATCAAAGCAAAGCCAATAAGTATAACGCCTAGTAAGCACCACCAAAGAATTCTCAGTATTTCATAATCAAAGATTATCATTTTTTTCCTTGCTTCAATTAAAAGATAAGCTTAGTTTTTCTCTATTTCTGGTCCTAATTTTATGTATTTCATCATTAAATAAATGTCTACAATCAATAACGTCGTATAAAGCAATATAAACCCTGCTAAACTCATGATCACGCTCCCTTTAGATACTGACGATACACCCATAAAAGTTGGTAAAATACCATGAATAGCCCATGGCTGACGACCATATTCAGCTACAATCCATCCAAGTTCTGCCGCAATCCAAGGTAATGGCAAGCTATATAAAGAAATCTTTAATAACCAAATTTTACTGAATTCACGTTTTATATTCATATAGTAAAACGCAGTAGCGAACAAAATAATAAAAAATAAACCGCACCCTACCATGACTCTAAAAGAAAAGAAAATTGGCCATATATGTGGCACGGTATATAAAACAGCCTTGTCAATATCTGCTTCAGAGGCATGTACTATATCGTTAGTAAATTTCTTTAATAAAAACGCATAGCCGATATTATGATAGTTACTCCTTAAAAACTCTGTATCTGCCTTGGGATTTATGCTTCTGCCATAACGCAAACGCTCTAAAACTTCATATTCCTTAATTCCAGATTTAATTTGCCCCTTAGCCATGACCATTAAATCTTTAATACCAGGAATAGGCTTAGTTAGAGATCTAGTACCAATAATACCCATTATATATGGGATTCTGATTGCATATTCCGTGATCATTTTCTCTTGATTAGGAATACCAAAAAGAGTGAAGCTAGCAGGAGGAATTTCTGTATCCCACATTGCTTCAATACTTGCCATTTTCATTTTTTGATTTTCACCATCATTATAGCCGCTTTCATCGCCGAGCACAACTACAGACAAAGCTGATAATAAACCAAAACTGGTAGCAACAATTACTGATCTTTTTGCTATCTCTATATGTCGTTTTTTTAGTAAATAATAACAACTAATTGCTAAAACAAACATAGCGCCTGTTACGTAACTTGCACTCACAGTATGCACGAATTTAGCCTGTGCCGTATCATTAAAAATTACAGCCGATATTGATTCTAGTTCCATTCTCATAGTCTCTGGGTTAAATATAGCGCCAACTGGATGCTGCATCCAAGCGTTTGCTATGAGAATCCACAAAGCAGATAAATTGGCTCCTAAAGCCATTAAACACGTGCAGAACAAGTGCCCTGTTTTACTTAACCTATCCCAACCAAACAAAAATAGTCCTACAAATGTACTTTCCAAGAAAAATGCCATTAGCCCTTCGATTGCAAGTGGCACACCAAAAATATCACCAACATAATGCGAGAAGTACGCCCAATTAGTACCGAACTGAAACTCCATAGTTATGCCGGTTGCAACCCCCATAGCAAAATTTATTGCAAATAGTTTACCCCAAAACTTGGTAGCGCTTAACCAAATCTTGTCATTTGTCATGACGTATACGCTTTCCATAACTGCCAGAATTAAGGCCAGACCAATTGTCAAAGGTACAAATAAAAAGTGATAAATTACAGTCACTGCAAATTGTAATCTTGAAATGTCTACTAAATCCAAGCTCATAAATAACTCCCTAATTTTTTATTTCAACAAATGATTGAGCATCACATCGTCTATATGAACGCGTTGACTAGAGCTAAAGAACAAAATATATAATAGTGTGATAAAATTAATTTTAATTACTAGAACTATTAATAACTCTTTAGTATATTGATTTCTTTGGTAAAAAATATAAACCACAAGCATAGCAATAAGTAACAAATAAAAACTAAAAACTGCAATCATTTTGAATTCTATTTTTCCTGACCATAGCATACTTTGGGTTATATACAAATATATATAGTCTTGTTTATCAAAAAACATATGCAATGAAAATACGCTACGCTCTGTATAACAACAACCATAAATAAGTTTACATTTATATTACTTAGTTATAGGTTACTGCTTATTCCAATTAACTTAAGTTATATTTATGCATTTGTGCAAAACTTTGAATAACGGCTTAACTGTAGTAAGCGAAACATTGCTACACACAGAAACTGTAGCAATAAATTTACTAGTAAAACTAGGTAGTAGATATGAAACAAAAGACACAAATGGCATTTCTCATTTTCTTGAACATATGTCATTTAAGGGCACCAATAACAGAACATCTCAACAAATAGCTGAAGAGTTTGAGTTATTAGGGGCTCATTTTAATGCTTACACTGGAAGAGAGCATACGGTTTATACTATATTTTTATTAAAAAATCATGTAGAACCAGCTTTAGCTATTTTAGCAGATATTATTCAAAATTCAATTTTTGCTGATGAAGAAATAGAGCGTGAAAGAACTGTCATCCTACAAGAATTGGCCCAATCTCTAGATTCTCCAGAAGATATGGTTTTTGATAATTTACAAGCAGTAGTATTTAAAGATCAAGCTATTGGCAGACCTATAATTGGAACCTTAGACATCGTTAGTAAAATAAATGCGGACCATCTAAAGCAGTATGTAGGAAATTACTACAATGCTTCTCAAATAATCTTGGCCATAGCTGGAAATATTGAGCATAAAAAAGTAATAGTCTTAGCAGAAAAATATTTTTCTTCGTTAAAAACAAGTATTACAAACAAACCTGAAGAAATTAAATATATAGGCGGGCACAATTACCATGAAAAAGACCTGGAACAAGTACAGATAATCATGTGCTTTAATAGCATTGGCTATGTTGATGATGACTATTACGTATCTCAATTATTATCAGGTATCTTGGGAGATGGAATGTCTTCAAGATTATTTCAAGAAGTAAGAGAAAAAAGGGGATTGGTATACTCTGTAGGGTCATATAATTTAACTTACAGTGATTGTGGTACTTTTAATTTATATGCAGGCACCGATGAAGCAAAAACAAAAGAAGTCATTACAGTCATTGCTGAAGAATTAATTAAAACCTCAAATGGTATTTTGGACCAAGAGTTGCAAAGAGTAAAGGAAAGAATTAAAACTGCTTTGATGGCAAGCAAAGAAATGTCATCCCACAAAGCCTCGGATTTAGCTTCTGATTATGCAATTTATAATAAGCATTTTACTGCTGCTGAAACTCTTGAGAAAATTAATATAATAACTAAGGATAATATTACAGAGTATGCAAAAAAATTGTACTCTAATTCCAATGTTTCAATTTCTGCAATTGGCAAAATAAGCAAAATAATACCCTATGAACAAGTGAAGCAATTATTCTGTTAATTTGATCACTCCCTCTCTTAAAATTCTTATTTTTTTTGAATCAGTTAAATCAATGACAGTTGAGTCAGTACTGTATTGAGTTTTACCACCATCTATAATAATATCAATAGACTCTGCCAATACAGGATCAATCTCATCAACACTACTGGCACTCTTTTTTCCTGAAACATTTGTACTTGTCGCAATAATAGGCTTTATAAATAATTCCAAAACTGCCTGAGCTATATCATGTTTAGGGATCCTAATGCCTATAGTATTGCTAACAGAATTGACCAAACTTGATAAACCTGAAGAGGTTTTCTTGTGTAATATATAGGTTATCGCACCAGGAGAAAATTTATTGATTATTGCTTCTATTTTATCATCTATATAAGCTATTTGCTTCACTTGTTCTACATTATTTACTAGCAAAGATAAAGGATGATGGAAATGTCGTTGTTTAAGCTTATATATTTTAGTTATTGCGTCTTCGTTACAAGCATCGCAAGCTAATGCATACACAGTCTCTGTTGGAAAACAGACTATTCCACCGTTTCTTAATTTATTTACCACAGTTTGCAATGCGGAATTAGAATTTTTAAGAATTTGTACCATTTTTTATTATCAATTTAATGAAAAATCATCCTAGAATATACATGATTGATAGCATTATATGGAGAAAATTATGGATTGTAAAATAATTACAATCGCTCAGCAAAAAGGTGGCGCAGGAAAAAGTACCGTAGCCGCTCATTTAGCTGTTGCTTTAAGTCAAAGAAACAACGTTCTTTTAATTGACACAGACCCTCAAGCAACTCTAACGCAATGGTATAAATTGCGTGAAAATCATTATGGCAAAGATTATACCAAAATTAATTTTTTAAGCACTTCAGGTTGGCGAATTGCGAACGAGATATCAAAGTATAAAACCACAATCGATTATATGATTATTGATAGCCCACCTCACACTGATACCGAAACTAAATCTTCAGTAAGAATTTCAGATTTAGTCATTGTCCCCGTACAAGCAAGTCCAGCAGATTTATGGGCATCTAAAGCAATCATTGATATATGCCAAAGAGAGCAAGTACCATTTTACACCTTACTCAATAAAGTTAATAGCAATTCAAGGTTAGCAAAAGAAATTCGCGTACAGCTTGCTAATCCTCTAAAAAGTGAAATTGGTAACCGCGTATCTTTTGCTTCGTGCTTAATAGATGGTTTATGCAGCAGTGAATCAGAACCAAGAAGCATAGCTGCTAAGGAATTTAAAAAACTTACCGCTGAAATTTTAGAAAAAATAATGAATTCACACTAGTTAGATATCTCTATCATTTTTTGATAAGTGGCATATTCTTGTTCAAGAATTTTTTTATAATCATTATCATTTACATTCAAGAGCTTTAATTCAACTTCTTTCATCTTTGCATATGCAGGCATGAGAGTTTACCTGGGACTTCTCTATTATGTCTTCAATCAAGATTGTGACTTGTTCTTGGGTAATCTCAATAAAACCACCATTCACAAAAACTGCTTCTACAACAACATTACCTTCGTATATCCTGATCAGACCAGGCTGTAGAGCAGCTACTGTAGAGATATGGTCTGGTAATATACCCATCTCTCCAAGAAAGGCTGGTACTGTAACCATGCTCACTTCTTTTTCCAAAAACTTTCTTTCCGGGGTCAAAATTAGAAGCTTTAGAGCGTGTTTGTGATTACTCATTTGTTACGCTACGTTCTTGATTTTTTGTGCTTTAGAAATTACTTCATCTATATCGCCAACCATATAAAAAGCTGCCTCTGGCAGATCATCATGCTTTCCTTCGACTATTTCTTTAAAGCTTCTAATCGTAGTTTCAAGTGGTACAAACTTACCTGGAGAACCGGTGAATACCTCAGCTACATGGAAAGGTTGCGATAAGAATCTTTGAATCCTGCGTGCTCTTGCGACCACTAACTTATCTTCTTCTGATAATTCATCCATGCCCAAAATAGCAATAATGTCTTGTAATGATTTATATGTTTGCAGAATTTTTTGCACTTCACGTGCTACATTATAATGCTCATCACCAACTATGCTAGGATTGAGCATATTAGAAGTGCTGTCAAGTGGGTCTACTGCTGGATAAATACCAAGCTCAGCAATTTGTCTACTCAATACAGAAGTTGCATCAAGATGAGCAAAAGATGCAGCTGGAGCTGGATCTGTAAGGTCGTCAGCTGGCACATATATTGCTTGTACCGAAGTAATGGAACCTTTCCTGGTTGAGGTAATGCGTTCCTGCATAGCTCCCATATCGGTAGCTAAAGTTGGCTGATAACCTACTGCTGAAGGTATGCGCCCTAAAAGGGCAGAAACCTCTGCGCCTGCTTGCGTAAATCTAAATACGTTATCTATAAAAAACAATACGTCTTGCCCTTCTTCATCACGAAAATATTCAGCAAGTGTTAACCCAGACAATGCAACTCTAGCTCTAGCTCCTGGCGGTTCATTCATTTGACCATAAACCAACGCAGCTTTAGATTTTGATAGGTCTTTAGTATTAATCACTCCAGATTCCATCATCTCGTGATACAAATCATTACCTTCCCTAGTTCTCTCGCCAACGCCTGCAAAAACTGAATAACCTCCATGTGCTTTTGCAATGTTATTAATTAACTCCATAATTAACACTGTTTTACCAACGCCAGCTCCGCCAAATAAACCAACTTTGCCCCCTTTTGCATACGGCGCAAGTAGGTCGATTACTTTTATCCCAGTATGAAGAATTTTATTATCAGTAGCTTGATCGATAAATGCTGGGGGTTTTGCATGAATTGATGCTCGTGCTTTAGTATTTACTGGGCCAAGTTCATCGATAGGCTCTCCTAATACGTTAAGAATCCTTCCCAATGTTTCAGGACCAACTGGCACAGTAATTTGGCCGCCACTATCATTAACTTTGGTACCACGAACAAGACCATCAGTAGAGTCCATAGCAATAGCTCTCACTTCATTATTGCCAATATGTTGAGCTACTTCCAGTACCAACTTTCTATCACCCACTTTACATTCAAGTGCGTTAAGAATTGCTGGTATATCACCTTCAAATTTTACGTCTACAACTGCGGATATAACTTGCGTTACTTCTCCTTCATTTTTTTTCATGCCTATCCTCAATTAAGTTTAATTCTAATATTTACAATGCTTCAGCTCCAGCTATGATCTCTATCAATTCGGTAGTAATAGCAGATTGTCTTTTTCTATTGTACAAAATATTTAGATCTTTTATCATTTCGCCAGCATTACTTGAAGCATTTTCCATCGCGGTCATTCTAGCTCCGTGTTCACTTGCAATATTTTCTAATATTACGGAAAATAAATTTACTGTTAAATTACGCTCAATCAAATCATCTACCATTTTTTCTGCCTCTGGTTCAAATATAAATTGATTATCTAAGTTTTCTGTTAGTGTTTCTTGTTTGGTAAAAACAGGAATAATTTGTTTAAAAGTAGTATTGTAACAAACCGATGAAATAAACTCATTAAAAAAAACATAGCAAATGTCAAACATAGAATTTCCATAGTCACTCACCAAGACTTTAGCTAGTTTTCTAATCGGCTCTACTCTGATTTTTTTTCCGTAAATAAAATCATCTACTAATTGTATTTCTGTATCTTTTAGTATCGCTAACTGCTCAAAGCCTTTTTTGCCAATACATAACACTTTAACTATATGGCCTTGAGATTTTGATTCAGCAAGTTTTCGTTTAATCAATCTCACTACAGAGCTATTGAGCGCTCCACACAAACCACGATCAGATGTTATCACAATAAAGACAATATCTTTAATATCTTTCTTTCCATAAAACAAAGAAATAGAATGCGCATTCTCTATATGACTAGCTACAACTTTAGTAATCTCATTCATTTTTTCAGTATATGGCCTATTGGTTTCGATGGCTTCTTTTGCTCTGCGCAATTTGGAAGCAGACACCATTTTCATAGCTTTAGTAATTTTCTGCGTAGATTTTACACTTCTGATTCGTAATTTTAAATCTTTTAAGTTTGCCATAGAGTTTACAAATTATTGTGAAAAATGCTTTACAAATTGAGTTAATATCTCTTTTAAAATGACTTCTGTTTCGACAGTAAGATTCTTCTCAAGCGCTATTTTTGCTAATATTTTTGCTTTATCTTTTTCTCGCATAAAAAATAAAAACTCTCTCTCAAAACGCTGAACATCTTTAGTATTTATACTATCAAGATAGCCTTTTACACCAGAATAAAGCAGTACCACTTGCTCCTCAACAGGCAATGGAGCATATTGATTTTGTTTTAGTAATATGGTTAGTTTCTGACCGCGAGTTAACATCTTTTGTGTTACCTCATCAAGATCTGAGCTAAATTGAGCAAATGCTTCCATCTCCCTAAACTGAGCTAAATCTAATTTAATAGAGCCAGCCACTTGTTTCATTGCTTTGATTTGAGCAGCAGAACCAACTCGACTAACAGACAAACCAACATTCAGTGCAGGTCGAATGCCCTTATAAAACAACTCAGTTTCAAGATAGATTTGACCATCAGTAATGGAAATCACATTAGTTGGAATATAAGCTGAAACATCACCTGCTTGAGTCTCAATAATAGGCAGAGCAGTTAATGATCCTCCTCCATTTTTATCAGACATCTTAGCAGCTCTTTCTAACAAGCGAGAATGCAAAAAAAACACATCTCCAGGATAAGCCTCTCTTCCTGGAGGTCTTCGTAATAACAGTGACATTTGCCTATAAGCCACAGCATGTTTAGATAAATCATCATATATGATTAACGCATGTTTTTTATTATCTCTAAAATATTCACCCGTGGCACACCCTGTATAAGGAGCTAAAAATTGCATTGGCGCAGGATCAGAAGCGGAAGCTACGACTACTATAGTATAAGATAAAGCTCCTTCTTCTTCTAATTTTTTAACAATATGTGCTACTGTTGATTGTTTTTGACCTATAGCTACATAGATGCAATATAGTTCATTATTGTTATCTTTATCAATATGAGCTTTTTTTTGATTTAAAATTGTATCAATTGCAATAGCAGTTTTGCCTGTTTGTCTATCACCAATTATTAATTCCCGCTGTCCTCTACCTATTGGTATTAGCGCATCAATAGCTTTAATCCCGGTTTGAACTGGCTCATAAACAGACTGTCTGGCTACAATGCCAGGAGCCTTTACTTCTACAGGAACGTATTTAACATTTTTTAATGGCCCTTTACCGTCAATAGGGTTACCTAACGCATCAACTACCCTGCCTAATAGACCTTCACCCACTGGTACTTGAACAATCTTTCCTGTTCTCTTAACGGTCTCGCCCTCTTTAATCTTGCTATCTTCACCAAAAATTACAACGCCAACGCTATCTCGCTCAAGATTCAATGCCATTCCAAGTGCGCCGCTTTCAAATTCAACCATCTCACTTGACTGAACTGATTCAAGACCATAAATTTTAGCTATACCATCACCAACTGATAATATTTGACCAACCTCTTTAAATTCAGGCAAATTCTCAAAATTCTCGATTTGCTTTTTTAGAACTCCCATAACTTCTGATGCTTTAATTTCCATCTTCATCCTCAAATTTATTTACTTTAAGCCTTGCTATCATCATTGATTAATTAATAAAATCCACGGTATTAAATCTCATTTTATTAACTTTATTGATAATTGAATTATCTATTACTTTAGAGCCACTTTTTATAATGAGTCCTCCAAGTATTCTTGGATCAACAACTAATTTTAATAAATTTTTTTTCTTTTCTTCTTTCTCAAAATGTTGTTCTAAATCTTTTATTTGGTTTTCAGTCAATGTTGTTGCAGATTTAATTTCTACTATTTGTATTCCTTTGTCTTCTTGGTTAATCTCAAAAAAACGTGTTAAAATCAGTTGTAAGCAACCAAGCTTACCGTTCTTGCATACAACTAATAAGAAATTAAGCGTTATTCCATTTAACTTGTAATGTTGAGCTAAGGTTTGTATTGCTGATTTTTGCATTGCAAATTTACTAATCACTGCACTCAAAAAAACAAAGTATTTTGGTAAAGCATACATAATTTGCTGAAAAACACTCAAGTCCTTAACGACATGTATTAATTTATTATTTGTACCAGCCACCTGATACAATGCTCTAGCATATCTATCTATCAGGTTTAAATCGTATATCATTTAAGTTACATATCCTCGAGATATTTTCTTTATTCAAGCTAACATAGTTTTAACATGTCTGCAAGTTCCTAAAAACTACTATAAAAAATTATAAGGATCAATATCAATTTTAATCCTAATATTGCTAGGAATTTGTAGCTGATCAAGCCAATAACTAATAAATTTCTGCACTTTAATATCTAGCTTGCTTTTAACTAAAAATCTATACCTGTAGCGTTTACGAATTTTTGCGAGTGGAGCCTTCACTGGCCCTAGCACTGTTACTCCTTGTGAAACTGGAGCCTTCTTTAGCATTTCGTTTGCAAATATGCGAAGCTTTTCCTCTTGCATACCACTCAATATAATTGCAGATAACTTCCCAAAAGGTGGCATGTTAAGAATTTTTCTATTTTGCAACTCATGATTGGTAAATTGATCACGATCATTTTTAAGTAAACTATTTAAAAGTTGGTTGTCTGGATAATAAGTCTGAATTAATGCCCTTCCTTGTTCCCTCCTGCCAGCCCTACCACTCATCTGCGTAAGTAGCTGATAAGTTTTTTCTGCTGAACGTAAGTCTGCGCTCATTAAACCTAGATCAGCATCTATAATACCCACCACTTCAATGTCTGGAAAATCATGTCCTTTACTTATCATTTGGGTACCTATGACAATATCTACTTTTTTTGCTAAAATACTAGCTATGATCTCTTGAGCAGATTCTTCATCTATAACAGTATCTTTAGTTATAATTAATACTCTTGCAAGTGGAATGAGATTTTTGATTTCTTCAGCTATTCTTTCAACTCCAGGTCCACACTTAATTAAACTCTCTTCTTGATCACAGCTAATACATTTATTGCTTTGCTTGAGAACAAAGCCGCAATGATGGCAAGCAAGTGTATCGCTGTCAGCATGACTTACAAGATACGCTGAACAACTATGGCAATGGAATTTATGCCCGCAAGCCCTACACAAAGTAATGGGAGCATAGCCCCTCCTATTCAAAAACAACATTACCTGTTTTTGTTTTTGCAATGCAGAATTTATAGCTCTTAACAATTTAGATGATATCCAGGTATTTTTAGCCAGTTTCTCTTGTCGCATATCTATAACTTCAATATTTGGCAAAGATTCTACGCCAAATCTTGTAGGTAAAGTAAGATGATTATACTTACCTAACTTAACATTGGCTAAAGTTTCTATTGAAGGGGTTGCTGAAGATAATATTACTGGAAATTTATATATATACCCGCAAGCAACGGCAGCATCTCGTGCATTATAAATTACTCCATCCTCTTGCTTGTAGGACATATCATGTTCCTCATCTACTATTACCAATGCCAAGTTGCAATAAGGCAAAAATAATGCGCTTCGTGCGCCAATTACTAATTTCTCTTTGCCAACTAATATATTAAGCCATAATTTTTTTTTCTGCGCTGGAGTCATATGTGAATGCCATTTAGCTGGAATAAAACCAAATCTACTCTCAAATCTCTGAATCAGCTGATTAGTTAACATAATCTCTGGCAACAGAACTAAAACTTGTTTATCTTGTTTTTGTAGTAATTCGTCAATAATTGCAAAATACACCTCTGTTTTACCAGAGCCAGTAACCCCGTCTAGTAAGTTCACGCTATAACCTATATTAATGTTGGAGGTCAAACAATCTATAACTTGCTGTTGTTTATCACTAAAATTTGGTGAAATATACTTAAGCTCTTTCTTTTCGTTATTTTGATCACTTGTAAAAGCAAAACTACTTTGCAACGGCATCATCATTTTTAGTACCGCTCCATAACAAGACATAGTATAGTCAGCAATAAATTTAATAAATCTTAGATGTTTATCAGTAAGAGTTGGCAAATTATATTTATTTATAATTTTTTTTAATTTTGCCAAATGAATTTCTGTTTTGACAAATGACCATACTATGCCTACCACCTCTTTTTTACGAAAAGATACCAAAACAAAATCACCTATTACTACATCTAAATGATCTGGCACTGCATAATCAAAAATTGCCTTACCACTAAGCAACGGCAATAACACTTGAACTTCGCTACCATTCTTACTGAGATTCTCGGTCATTTTGGTTAAACATAGGAATTAACTGCACTAGAAATTTACATTTTATAAATAGTCATTATCAATGCACTATAATGTAATAATACTCATAGACAAATAAATTCATTACAGAATAACTCTTTAATAGCTGATTATTGTGGTTATCTTAGTATTAAGTAACTTTTTTGATCAAAAATCAAAACTTGCTAGTTGTATTTTTTAATAAAATTCATTACTTTCACGTTTATTAAATCAATTTAGAAATATCATGTGTGGAATTGTAGGAATTAATAGTTACAGTAATGTCGCTGACAAATTGATTAAAGGACTAAGCAAGTTAGAATACAGAGGATATGACTCAGCTGGTATAGCGTGTATTAAAGAACGCGCTATTTGTACAGTTAAAGCCTGTGGTAAAGTAGTAGCACTGAAGGAAAAACTAGAGCACAGCACTTGCGATGGCCATATAGGTATTGCACATACCAGGTGGGCCACGCATGGCGAAGCGAATTCTAAAAACGCACACCCACATTCTACCGATACGGTATCTATAGTTCATAATGGCATCATCGAAAATTATGACACCCTAAGAAATCTGCTTGTAGAAGAAGGGATAAAGTTCGACTCTGATACTGATAGTGAAGTTATACTACAACTAATTAACAAATATATTAGATTAGGAGATACCCCTTTTGAAGCAACTAGCAGCGCTGTAACACAATTAAAAGGAGCGTTTGCGGTACTCGCTATTTTTGCTGATCATCCAGATATTATGATCGTCACCAAGCAATCAGCACCAATAGCAATCAGCAAAACTAAAGAAGGAACTTTTGTTGGCTCAGATGCTTACTCTTTAGCTTCATTTACTGATAATGTTATTTATTTAGAAAATGGTGATATTGCGGTACTTCAAAAAGATAATATTAATATTTTTGATATTCATGGTAATCGAGTACATCGTGTTGAAGTCAAGCTCGACAAAACTATTACTGACTATAATAAAGGACATTTTAAGCATTATATGCTAAAAGAAATTTATGAACAACCACTAATAAGCAAAAAAACTATTGATGCTTATATTGTAAAAAACAAATTGATCTTACCTAAATTGCCATTTGATTTAAAAAAAATAAATAGAATATGTATAATCGCTTGTGGTACATCTTATTTTGCAGGAATGGTTGCAAGGCATTGGTTACAAGAGATATCCATGATACCGACTGAGGTTGAAATTGCTTCTGAATTTCGTTGCAGATCATTACCTCTTGCCACAAACACGCTAGCTATATTTATTTCCCAATCTGGTGAAACAGCTGACACCATTGCATCTTTAGAGCTAGCAAAAACATTCAACTGTCGCACACTTAGCATTGTGAATGCTGCTCAAAGTACATTAGTAAGAGAAACAGATGCGCATTTACTAATTCATGCGGGAATTGAAGTTGGCGTAGCATCGACTAAAGCATTTATTGCTCAATTGATTACTCTTGCATGTTTCGCTTTAAGTATAGCCAAAATACGCAATACAATCACTGACAAAAAATTACAAAACTCATGCGCAGTATTGCAAGAATTACCAGGCAGAATATCGGAGATACTGAATCACGAACAAGAAATACAAATCGTAGCTAATAAACTGACAGGTAGTCAAAATGTGATATATATTGGTAGAGGAGCTTATTACGCT
Organism: Rickettsia typhi; assembly: GCA_945905715.1. GTDB lineage: Bacteria > Pseudomonadota > Alphaproteobacteria > Rickettsiales > JABSSG01 > JAGVLN01. Next base: position 29,601 of record CAMDPW010000001.1, on the reverse strand, counting down.
ATCGCTTTAGAGGGTGCACTAAAATTAAAAGAGATTTCATATATTCATGCTGAAGCTGTTGCTGCAGGAGAATTAAAGCATGGATCAATTGCCTTAATAGATGAAAACATGTATACAATTGCAATAGCACCTTATGACACCTTATTTACAAAAATAATGTCTAATATTCAATCAATAGCTGCAAGGAAAGGTAAAATTATTTTACTCAGCAATAAACAAGGGTGTAGCGCTCTGAAAGATATTTGCTCTAAAACTATTATAGTTAATAATTGCGATGATTTTATTGCTCCTATTATTTATACAGTACCACTGCAACTACTGGCTTATCATATCGCTGCAAATAAAAATCTGGATATCGATCAACCAAGAAATTTAGCAAAATCCGTAACAGTTGAGTAATAATGAAATGAAAAAACGTTATTAAATGAGTATTCAAAATTATAGAATTTTGTATCTAAAGATTTATACTACCTAAAGTGTAATATCAATTACTACAGGAACATGATCTGACGGACTTAAATAATCACGAGTTTCTGTGTATATAAATGAATTTCGTACTTGTGATTCTAAAGGCTTTGTAACCCAAATGTGATCTAGACGCCTTCCTCGATTAAATGTTTTCCAATCATGGTTACGGTAACTCCACCAACTATATAGTTTTTCACTTTCTGGCACAGATTTACGCACTACATCAACAAAACTAATTGAATTTTGTAATGCTAACAATTTCTCTACTTCAATTGGCGTATGGCTGACTACATTTAATAATTGTTTGTGTGACCACACATCATTTTTAAGAGGGGCTACGTTGAAATCACCAAGTAAAATTATTTTTTTATCTTTTTTCTTATTTTCTTTAAACCAGTCACTTAGCTCATCGATGAATCGTAACTTGTGTGCAAATTTATTATTTAATTCATGATCAGGAATATCACCACCTGCTGGTATGTAAATATTATGCAACTCAATGTCTCCAGGCAATGTCACTGATAGGTGTCTAGAATCTTGTTTACCTGCAAATGATATAAATTGGTGTGATTCTAAAGGATATTTAGAAAAAATTGCTAATCCATTATAAGACTTTTCACCCCGAATAACAAAATAACTAAACCCCAAATCTAGCATAGCTTGTATAGGAAATAGCTCATCCTTTACCTTAATTTCTTGTAAACATAATACATCTGGCGCATGTGTCTCAATAAATTTAACAATTGATGCTAACCTAGCTCTGATAGAGTTAATGTTCCAGGTAGCTATTTTCATTGATATATTTTTAAAATTAAAAATGTTAAGGCTGCAGCTATAATTGCTGTCAATATTAGATCGGAAAAATTGTAACATTGCTGCTTTGTAGCTATGGTGCGATCATTAGAATTTTTTATTATTTCTTGAATATATTTTGGCAATGTGTGTCTAAAAAATTCAGCGTAATCTACAATTGCATCAACTATTTTGGCATCAAAACCAATATTTTGACTTGCCCATTGCTCGATCCAAGGTCCTGCTAGTGTCCATACGTTAACTTCAGGGTTTAGCATTAGACCAACACCTTCTACTAAGACGGTTGTTTTTTGAATTAAAAGTAGCTGTGGCTGTGTTTCCATTTCAAATGCTTTGGTTACTTGAAATAAATGAGATAGTAATTTTGCAACTGAAATTTTATTAGACTGCACACCCACTATTATCTCGCCAACAGACCTACATGCTTGCGCAAAAGAATATAGTGATTGATTACTTGGAACGTAACCAGCTGCAAAATGCACTTTGGCTACATATAAATAATCTCTTTGCAAAAACCCTCTTAAAATTTCGGTAATATAAATTCGCGTTTTCTTGTCAAGCCTTCCCATAATACCAAAATCTATTAACACTATCCTACCTAGCTTATCTACCAAGACATTCCCTGGATGAAGATCTGCATGAAAAAAACCATCTCTATAAGCTTGATTGAAAAATAAAATAGCAAAATTCTTACATAGTATTTTTAAATTAAAACCCTGTTCAACTAATTTTTTAGTGTCATGAATAGGAATACCTTCTATCCATTCAATAGTTAAGACTCTTTTAGAAGTTCTTTGCCAATCTATCTCTGGTATATATACACCCTTATCATTTTCTAAGTTCTCCTTTAGTTCAGATGCTGCTGCTCCTTCTAACCTAAGATCCATCTCTATTTTTACAGTTTGGGCAAATGTCTTCACTACCTCGATAGGTTTAAGTCTTTTAGTAAATGGTAGTTTGCGCTCTATTAAGTGTGCTAGCCAAAAAAACAACTGAATATCTCTAGCAAATTGCTTTTCAATCCCCTGCCTTAGAATTTTTACTGCAACTATCTTTCCTTCTGTAGTAGTAGCTTTAAATACTTCAGCAATCGAAGCTGCTGCTACTGCTTTATTATTGAAATCAGAAAAAATACTGTCAATTTTAACATGCAACTCCCTTTCGATCTCCTCTGACGCTTTAAAATTTACAGATGGAGGTAATTTATCTTGCAGCTTAGCTAAGTCATTTGCGATCTCTTCACCAATTATATCGGATCTTGTAGCTAATGTTTGGCCAAATTTAATAAAAACAGGACCTAGTTCTTCTAAAGCTTTTGCTAGCCTCTCTCCTTTCCTATTATGAGTAGATTGCAACGGCATTAATCTCGCTATATTACATATAGTTGGTGCAATTTTGAGATCATATAAAATAAATAATGCACCATTTTTATATAGCACAAATCCTATTTTAATAAGTCGTAAAATATTTTTGATTATGGAAAACATTATTCCGCCTTATATCCATGATGCAATGCTGTTACACCAAAAGTTAAATTTTTATATCCACTGTTTATAAACCCAGCTTGTTCAATTAGTTGCAAAAAATCCTTTTGGTTAGGAAATTTTTTGATGCTCTCTACCAAATACTGATAAGATTCTCTATCATTCGCAACATATGCACCTATAGTAGGTATCACACTAAAAGAATATATGTCATAAACTCTAGATAATAAATCATTATGCACTTTAGAAAATTCTAAACACACGAATTTACCTCCAGGTTTTAATACCCTTAAAGCCTCAGACAAAACTTGCTTAATATCAACTACATTTCTAATACCAAAAGCTATAGTGTAATAATCAAAACTATTCTCAGAAAATGGTAACGCAAGAGCATCGCCGCATATCAAACTAATTCCTGAAATAATATTACTATCAATAAGATTTGCTCTGCAAGCTTTTAACATTGCTAGATTAAAATCGTAAATTACTACATCAGGCTCAATATTTTGCTGCTGAGCTTTGAGGTAGTATAATCTTGCAATATCACCAGTGCCTCCAGCAACATCAAGCAACGAGCCAAAATTAGGAAGAAGCTTTAACATCTCTTTCTTCCATAAATAATGGACGCCTAAACTCATGAGATTATTCATCACATCATACTTACTCGCAACAGAAGAAAAAACATTCTGCACTAAAGAGTATTTTTGCTTAAAAGACACTTGTTTAAAACCAAAAAAAGACTCTGGATCATGATTGTCATTTTGTGCTAACTTTGAATTATTTTTTGATCTCATTGTAAATCACAAATAAGGTACAAGGCATAATGATTAGCGCGCCTATTATAGTAGACATTGTAGGAGTCTCATTAAAAATGATATAACCTAAACTCGCAGAAATCAATAATTCTATATAACGATAAGGAGCTACAGCTGAGGCTTCTACTAACGCAAAAGATTTTAATAAGAAGTATAAAATGAGATTTGCGCCTCCGCCAAGTAACAATAGCAATAGCAAATTATTAATTGATGGCGTTATCCATTCGGAAAATGCTGGTATCGCGCTCAATATTAAGGTCACCAGGTTAGAAAAAAATAGCATACTAAACATAGATTCTTTAATAACGTATTTTTTGTTAATTATATCCAAGCAGGCAAACATTATAGACCCCACAACTAGAAGTGCAGACATGCTATTAAAATTTGGCGACACAGGATTGATGATGATGATAACGCCTAAAAGACCTACAATAGTTGCAACCCATCTACTGATAGTGACATTTTCTCCTAGAAAAAGACGCGCTAAAATTAGAACAAATAATGGTATTGTAAAATTGATCACCGTAGCAACAGTTACAATTACTACATTTAGGGCATGACACCATAAAGTTATACCCCCAAACAATAATACTCCTCTTGTAATATGAACCATTGGTCTGGAAGTAACAAAGCTCTGCTTGCCATGAAAGAGCATAAATGGTAGTAATGTTATTATTCCGAATAAGTATCGCAAAAATACAACTTGATATGGACCAATTGAGTTGCCTAAATGCTTAGTTAAAACATCGTTTATGCTGCTAACAAACAAACTTACTACAAACCACAGAATACCGATAAAATAATTCAAAGACTTCGTTTCCATATTTTTAACGTCTTTCGTTTAAAATGACTTTTATATTGTCTTTGATTTTTTCCACAGCTGGTTGATTGAACGGGTTAATGTTTTTAACAAAAGCGAACAGAATGATTTCAAGCATTTGCCCCATCATAAACTCTGCTATAAACTCTTCCTGTAAATTATTTGTACTGATAATTCTAATATTTTTTTTATGATGCAATAATAGATCTTTTATGTTTACAAACTGTGCATTCATAATATCACCAAGAGAGCATTTCTTAAGAAAACTTAGGTCCACGTCAACTATTTTGTTATTAATATGAATTTTATTTTTATCTTGAATAACCTTAGTTAGAAATGTAAAAAACTTATCATTCGGCCCATCTAAATAAAGTTGTAATTGACTGTGTTGATCTATTAAGCCAGCTGCAATTATTGGGTTAATTCCATGAGATTCTTTTCCTAAACTTTCAGCAACTAATTGCCTGTACCAACTACTTATACCATTAAACTGATCTCCATAAATCATAAAAACAGAATTAACATAATGTTTTGACATTGATAAAAGATAACTCGCACCTTCGCATACTGAAGAATTAGGCTTAATTTGATTTGTAAAAGCTTCTTTTGCGCATTTAATGATGTTATCAATATTAAAGCCAACTATTGCAGCAACCAATAATCCAACACAACTAAATACTGCGTACCTACCTCCAATTGCTTGAGGATGAGTAAGTATAGTAACTTTTAAGGATTGACCTATTCTTCGTAAACTATTTTGAGAATAGTCAGTTATAACAAAAAAATGTGTGACTAATGTAGTAGAGCCTAGATGCAAACTTATCCATTTGATGCATAGCAATGTTAATGCCAACACTTCTATGGTTTCTCCGGACTTACTAATAGCTAAAAAAGCTGTGTTTTTAGGGTCTAATTTAGCCAATAACTTGTCTACACTAGTTTGATCGGCATTATCTAAATAATAAATATTAACTAATTGCTTGTTGCTTAAGGAGGCAATGCTGCTAGGTATAGTGTTTGAAGCGCCTGTACCGATGATTACCAAGTTAGAAAAATCATTTTTAATTCTGTTTGCAACATTTTTAATTTTTATTAAATCATCATCTGTTTCATTCGATAAATAAAGTGGATGTCGATCGTTTATGTCTGCAAAAAGTTCTGATCTCGCTCTATCTATAGACTCGTACTCTGAATCAGAGATAGTATTATACAAATGAAATTGTTGGGTGATTACTGAACTCATATCTAACAACCAGTTGCAATTCGCTCAACTAATTGCTTTACTGTTGGAATAAAACCATTAGCATAAAACTGGTCCTGAGCAAACTTATAAGCATTGTGTCCTGAAAACATTAATTCATTTTCAATGTCTCCTTGGTGAATAACTGACTGTAAAGATTTTTGAATACAAAAACTCCTTGGGTCTGATTTTTTTCCTGTGTTATACCCGTCATGATCTTGCCAGTTACTAAACAAACAAGCGCTTAGACAACCCATGCAATCAACCTGATCTTTGTGAATTTGTTGCGCTTTTTCTGGAGTGACAAAAATCAAGGTTGAATCAGGAGTTTTCATTACTTCAATAAAGCCTTGTTTTTTCCAAAAATCAACTTTAATCAAGTCATCTGTGGCAATATAAACTGGACGTCCTCTCGGTCCTACTAACAATGTCTGAACTAAATTATCAATTTCTACAGGCACTGAAGAGTACTTAATCTGTCTATGACTGCGCTGCTCTAATTCTAAAAGAAATTGATTGTTTACTGCTGAAGAATAAAAGCCTGTTGGACTAAATCTTTGTAGAGAAATATCGCCTTCTTTTAAGTCTAATAATCTTTTCTTCCATGAATCTGGTACTGGACTTTCTTGGGTTAAAATAGGACGTGTGCCAAATTGAAAAGCTACAGGACCAATCTCTGGAGTATTAAGCCAATGCTGCCAATCTTTTAAGTGCCAAACTCCACCTGCCATTATCACTGGCACTTGTTGTAAACCAACTTCATTCATAAATTTACGCAGCTCCACTACTCGTGGATACGGATCTTGTGGTTGCTTATAATCCTCACTATTAGATAGACCATTATGCCCTCCAGCTAACCATGGATCTTCGTAAACCACTCCGCCTAACCATAACGCAAGACTATGATAGGCTCTTTTCCATAATGCACGAAAAGCCCTCATTGAAGAAACTATAGGATAATAATAAACTTGGTATTTCGCAGCAATTTCTCCTAAACGATATGGCATACCAGCGCCGCATGTTACGCCATGTATTAACCCTTTTGAACCCTCTAAAATTCCTTCTAAAATTCTTTGTGCCCCCCCCATTTCCCAAAGTACATTCACATGAATTGGACCTTTATCACCAGATATATCATGAGCAATTTTAGCTTGAGCGATACCACCTTCTATGCCCATAGCAATCAGTTCTTCATGCCTGTCACGTCTAGTTTTACCATGATAGAGTATTTCCTTTGCTTGTCCTTTTTCATCATAACTATCAGCATTAACTCCGGAAAAAGTACCAACTGCGCTAGCTGCAGCAAAAGCTCCAGAAGATTTTCCGCTTGATATACCTATACCTTTACCACCTTCAATTATAGGAAGCACTTCTTTGCCAGAAATAATCAAGGCATTTAATTCAAAAGACATAAATTGTTAACATAGCTTATTTTTCTACTAATATAGACATAAAATTGATAAATATATACATTAATTACAATGAGATCTAGTAGTTTGCGTTCTAATGCCGTACCCAGCTATCACCCACATGATGATCAACGATTAACGACACATCTAGCTTTATTACATTCTCCATTAATTGCTGAATTATCTGTAAACTTTGCTTGACTTGCTTGTCTTGAACTTCAAAAATCAGTTCATCATGTACTTGCAATAACATTCTCGCATCTAATTTTGATATCTTTAATTCACGATCTATTTTGATCATTGCCTTTTTAATAATATCAGCTGTACTACCTTGAAGAGGAGCGTTAATTGCTGCTCTTTCAGCGAATGCACGTAAATTAACGTTGCTACTATCAATGTGCATAATATAACATCTTCTACCCGTAATTGTCTTTACATAGCCATGGGTTTTAGCAAAAATTTTGGTTTTTTCCATATACTCAACAATGCCAGGATATTTTTTAAAATAACGCTTTATATACTCACTTGCTTCTACTTTAGAAATCCCTAAATTCTTAGCTAAACCAAAAGCACTGATACCGTAAATAATACCAAAGTTAATTGTTTTGGCTCTACGTCGCAAATGATTATCTACTTGGTCGATATTTATATTGAAAATTTCACTAGCTGTAGTTGCATGAATATCTCTGCTCTCTGCAAAGGCTTTTTTCAAAGTGTCAATATTAGCAATATGAGCAAGCAAGCGTAATTCTATTTGCGAATAATCAACCGATAAAATTTTATAGCCTGATTCAGCCACAAAAGCTGAACGAATGTTATTGCCCCATGTAGATCTTATTGGAATATTTTGTAAATTTGGATCATTAGAACTAAATCTACCTGTAGCGGTAGTAGTTAAAGAAAAATTTGTATGAATTCTACCAGTTTTTGAATTTATTTGCTTCACTAAAGTATCGGTGTAAGTGTTTTTTAATTTATAGAATCGACGCCACTCTATTAACAAATCAGCAATAACGTGACCATGAGCTTGCAATGCTTCCAATACTTCAAGACTCGTACTAAAAGCGCCTGTTTTAGACTTCTTAGCGGTATCAATGCCCATTTTGTTGAATAAAACTTCGGCAAGTTGTTTAGGAGAGGCAATGTTAAATTCGCAACCAGTAACCTTAAAGATCTTTATTGCTAAAGATTTAATTTTCTTATCAAACTCTTTTGATAGCTCGCTTAAGATTGATGGATTAATTTTTATACCGTAAGCTTCCATGTCATAAACAATACTTGATAATGGACGATCAATTTTTTCATAAATAGAGAGCATCCTCTCTGCAACTAACTGCTCCTTAATAATAGTATATAATTGCATTAGCCATGATGCTTTCTTTGCTACATAACTAGCCACAGCGTATATATCTAAGCTACTAAGAGCAGCGCGTGATTTAGTAATACCACCTATGTCTGCTAATATATCTTTTTGTTGTAAGTAATGGTTAATTAAATACTTAAATTCGCTATTTACCCGAGCACACCCGAGAGAATATGACATGATCATCACGTCTTCAGCAGCAACTACATGCGGCAAAATCACGTCAGTTATAAGATGTAGTATTTTTTTTTGATCATATACTATTTTTAATATTGAAGAATCTGCAAATAAATCCTTGAATACCTGAATAAAATCAGCAAAAGTTATATAATTCACTTGCTCGTTTACAGCAAATAACAAGATAGATTCTTGTGTTGTATCATTTGCAATTGGTATATAAAAATTATTATTCTCATTAATGACTACGCCTATTCCTGCAATATCCTGTTTAGTCTTTATTTCCTCGTGATTAGTAAAATTTACTTGAAAGTAAAAAGCTATTTTTCCTTCTTTTGTAGCAATAGCTACAACATTAGATAATGTAGATTTATCATTAACCAATATCACACCAATTGAGCTTTTACGTACCACTGGCTGTTCCTGTGATGCTATTAAAAAATTCTTCTTGATCCTAGCTATCAAGCTTCTAAAATTTTGCTCTTCAAGAAAAGACAGAAGCTTGCTCGGATTCAGTTCTTGTGCCTTAAGATCGTCTAGTGTAACAACAAGAGGAACGTTCTTTGTTAAAGCGATCAGTTGTTTGGAAAGCTTTACAATATCGCGACTTTGATCAATAGATTGTCGACGCTTTTCCTGTTTTATACTAGCTACATTAGCTAAAATATTATCCAGTGTTCCGTATTCATTTAAGAGTAAAGCTGCAGTTTTATAACCAATACCAGGTATTCCAGGAATGTTGTCTGCGGCATCTCCCACCATTGCCAATAAATCTAATATTTTATCTGGCATCACTCCAAATTTTTCCTTAACCTCACTAGAGCCAACTATTTTAGCTCTGACAGCATCATACATTTGAATGTGACCATTTACCAGTTGCATCAAATCTTTATCGCTAGATATTATCAGCACTTCTTCTTGATTTGCTAAAGCTCTATCAGCCAAAGTAGCGATGATATCATCTGCCTCATATCCTTCTTGTTCTAAGATATGAATGTTCAGAGCTCGCGCAGCTTCACGCATGAGAGGAAACTGAGGAATTAAATCTTCTGGTACCGGAGGTCGATGAGCTTTGTATTGCGGATAAATGTGATGACGATAATTTTTTCCTCCAGTATCAAAAACCATTACTATATGGCTAGCTTTTATTTCTGAGAGCAACCTTAACATCATTGATACAAATCCATAGACAGCACCAACAGGTAGTCCATCTGACCTTGACAAAGCAGGCATTGAGTGATATGCACGAAAAACTATGCTATAACCATCCACAACAATTAACCTATTGACTGTATCTATCATTTTATATTGAAGATTTAATATTAGAAATTTTACTTTTTTTATGCGTACGAATCGTTTCCGCTTTATCTTGAATATTTTGTTGCTTGCCTCTAGCTACTGCTAATGCACCAACTTCAACATCCTTCGTAATAACACTTCCTGCCGCTACTATTGAGCGCGCACCGATTTTAACTGGCGCCACTAAGGAGCTATTAGAACCAATAAAGACATCTGCTTCTATTTCTGTATAATGTTTAGTTACCCCGTCATAATTGCAAGTAATTGTACCAGCACCAATATTTACTCCCTCTCCAACTTTAGCATCTCCTATATACGAAAGATGACTGATTTTAGTGTTGATACCGATTTTACCATTTTTTATTTCTACAAAATTACCAATTACTGCTTTCGTATCAATCTCTGTACCAGGACGTATGCGAGCAAATGGTCCAATTTTTACATCACGCCCAATAGTCGCTCCTTCAATGTGAGTATACGATCTAATTTCTGCCCCACTTTTAATCTCAACTCCATCCCCAAAGACAACATAAGGATAAACAGTAACATCTTGGTGAATAATTGTATCTGACGAAAAAAACACTGTACTCGGATCAACTAAAGTTACACCTGATGATAAAGCATGCTGACGTAGATAATGTTGCATGATATTTTCAGCGACCGCTAAATCCGCTCTAGTATTAACCCCTATGACCTCAGATTCATTTATAGTAATATGCTGACATCGCCAACCGGCATTGATTGCTAATGCAACCAGATCAGTTAAATAATACTCACCTTTAGCATTATGGTTAGAAATTTGCAATATAAGCTGATCGATTAAGCTTCCTCGTACTAACATTACGCCTGAGTTACAAAGATTTATTTCTTTTTGTAGATCATTGCAATCCATATACTCTACAATACTCTCTAATTCTCCTTTATTTGATGTAATGATGCGACCATATTGCGCCTGGTCAGTTGCAAAAAAACTAATCAAAACTAAGGCTGTTTTTGGATTACTAACTAAGCATAAATGCATTTTCTTAATAGTAGCGCTGGTAATGAACGGATGATCGCCATAAAGCACTAAGACATCATTACTCTTGTTATTCAGCTTGTACAGAGCGATTTTAACTGCGCTTGCTGTACCTTGTTGATCTTGTTGGATAACACATTTAGCACTACTTAATTCTAACTTTACATAATCCTCTATACTATTCATTCCTGCTCCGATCACTATCATCACTTCTTTACACTCTAATGACTTGATATTAGAAAGAATATGACCAATGATTGGCTTATTGGCAACCTTGTGCATCACTTTAGGTAGACTTGAACGCATACGCGTCCCTTTTCCAGCAGCAAGAATAATTACTGATAAATTCATCGATATCGCTATTAAATTTTGATATAATATTTATAGCATCTGTAGTACTATTTACTAGCACTATTTTATTTTAACATGGTTATGATCATTTTTTTCTCCTTGTCTATTATTCTTGGGCTACTATGTATTCTACTTTATATTAAGCTTAATAATAGAAAAGTTGAAATTGCTAGTATGGGTCAAACAATTACTCATGCTGAGTTAATGCGTACAGAGCTAAATAATCAACTTCATGACTTATTTGAAAAGAAATCAACAACACAATTAAAACTGGAAGAATACATTGAGAATAATGGCAGATATCATGCCCAGATTGATAGTTTGACAGATAGAGGAATGATACTAGAACAAGAATTAGCAGTTTTAAAGATTGCTCAACAAGAATTACAGCAAGAAATCTTTCATTATAAAAAAGCTTTGGAATTAAAAGTTCAGGCAATGCAAGAGCTAGAAAAACGCATGACAGATTGGGAAGCTGCGCGTCTTGAAGCAATTAATCATGCGAAAGCAGCTATTTTTGAAGCTGGCAGCAAACTAACTCGTCAATTGCTTGAGCAACATAAAACTGAAACTAAAGAATCACAAGCTAAAATTGCACAAACTACATCAACGTTACAAGTTCAATTTGAAAAAATAATCAACTCTGTTGCTATTCTAGATAGCGAATTAAAATCTTCTAAACAAATAGTAGAAACTGTAAAAAATTCATTATTAACACCCTCTGGTGCTGGTAACCTAGCAGAAATTACTTTAGAAAATATTTTAAAAGCATCTGGACTTACATCAGGACGAGATTTTATTACGCAGTATTCTTTAAATACTGGAGAAGAAAATACTAAGTTAAGACCAGATGCAGTAGTGTTTTTACCAGGAAATAATATCCTTATTATTGATAGCAAAGCATCTAAATTCTTTACTGAACTTGCCCAAACTAATGAAAAGATAATGGAGCAAACTTTGCTTGCTCAATTAAAAGTAACCATGCGCAGTCACCTTAAAGTCCTTACAAGCAAGGATTATAAGGAAGCTTTACGCAATCATTTGAAAGACCAAAAAATTAAACATATTACTAGTATCATGTTCTTACCAAGTGAAGCAGCTGTGGAAAGATTGGCTAAAATTGATATGGATTTTATGAGTAAAGCTTGGGAAGCAGACATTTTTCCTGTTGGCCCTAGTGGTTTAGTGAACATACTATCAAATGCTAAATTTCATATATCTACAACTAAACAAGCTGAAAACCAACATTTAATCATGGAAGAAATACGTAAATTATTAAATTCCTTTGCCACTCTCTATGAATACGCTAAAAAAGTAGGCATTAGCTTACAGAATGCAACTAGCAATTATGATAAATTTGCTGGCTCATTTAATACTAATGTACTATTAAAGGCGCATAATTTAGAAAAACTAGGAATCCATCTCCAAAAAAATAAATCTTTACCTCATTCACTAGAAAGATTTACAATCATTTCTTCAAGCAAGATGTCTTTGATAGAAGTTGAAGACCACTCCATGAACGAAAAAAATGAAAATACTGAAAAGAAAGTAAAAGATGCGTAGTATATTTCCATATTTTGACAAACGACCTCACATTGACAAAACAGCTTTTATCGCACCAAATACCTCAATCATTGGAGATGTAACAATTGGTTCGAATTCAGGCGTTTGGTTTAATTGTGTTTTACGTGGTGATGTAGAAAAAATCATTATTGGCAACTACACCAATATACAAGATGGTTCAGTTATCCATGTCACTCGCGATGGTTTTCCAGCAAAAATTGGTTCTTACGTAACTATCGGCCACCAAGTACTTCTCCATGCGTGTACTTTGGAAGATTATTCATTTGTTGGCATGGGCGCCATTGTAATGGATAGAGCAATCGTTGAATCTAGAGGATTGGTTGCCGCAGGATCTTTAGTAACTGAAGGTAATGTTGTAAAATCTGGCACGATATGGGCAGGCAGACCAGCTAAATTTTTTCGTAAATTAACTCAAGTAGAGCAAGATCATATTGCTGTTTCTGCGTATAACTATGCTACACACGCCAAAGAATACTTGTCTTTTGGTTATTAACTAACTAGTTGAATTATGAATAATGCGTAAACATCCTACCATTTCTCCTGATTATCAAGATATTGTCATGATTTTAGCTTGCAAGAGTAAATAATTATTAATTGACAAGTAGAATTTTTTTAAATATAATGCAGCTCAACTTTTTAAATAATATTAATTAAATAGTTATTTTTTGAGTATTATTTAAATTAAGTAAATCGTAATTCATTTAAAGAGAAATTCTTAAGGTAGCCTTAGAATTTCTAGATTAAAATTATTTAATAATAGGAAACCAAAGTTATGAGTAAAAAAAGACAGGGCACATACATTACGCAAAGAGTAGACTTTCAAAGTGATATGAGCGCTCTTCGTGACAAGACAGATAAGCTTCTCAGTAATAAAAATATTGAATTGTTTAAGACTATTATCATTGAGCCAGAAAATGTATTATCAAAAGAGCAGCTAGCACATATTAAAATGCATACCTCTATTCTTTGTGCAAATGCACAACTGAGCGTAAGAATAAAAGAATGCTCTGAAAAGAACCCAGAAGGCACTATAGGATTTTTGGAAGCAGCGCTCGTTCAATTCAATCGTGGAGTATTTGATAAAACTGAGATTAAAGGAAAAGCTGGAAAAACAGAATCAAGATTGCAAAAAGAGTTGATAGACGAGTTTTCTGCTCAGCTTGCAGCGGTAAAACAAGGCTCAGAGTACCCAGAAGTTAACGCCTTGAACAAGCAAGTGTTAGAGTTTAGATCTGCTACACAAAGTCTCTATGAAGAATACGCCGACCAACGCATGGAGTATACAAAGATTCAAGTAGCAGACACTAATGCTATGAATGCTATACCACTCAAACAAGTGCTGTTCGCGGAATTTGAGGAAAATGGAAAAGTTATTACTCCTCCGAAATGGGATGCTAATAAAGCAACTCCTGCAGAGCTGAGTACTGCTGTAGTAGCCGCCAAAAAAGTGCCAACATATGAATATAGTAAACATATTATAATAGATCCTAAAGCAGCTACAGTTTCACATCATATAGATTCAGCAGAGTCTATGTTAGATTTAAATACAAAATCTTACTTCTTCTTAGATGGTACAATAGGCGCAGCACAAGTATCTTATGTCAAAAACGTTCTATTACCTACAGCTTTTACAGCATTGTGTGCAGGTCTGAAAGCCCTAAAAAGCTCAGGTTCTCTTGGAACTTCATATGACATCTCAAATGCTTTTGAAAAATATGAATTTACAGCAGTAAATTTTCAAACAATTTTCAAAGGATTTGATACTGACTATCATGCAAAGATAGTAACTGCCTCGGAACATCTTAGTGACGTACGTCTTATCAATGGAAATTTAGATTTATCCTTCTTCACTAAAGGAGTGCATACAATCATTGAAATGACAACCCAGGTTGAACTTTTATGGAAGCTTCCTCCAAGTAAAGTCGTAGCAGATTTATTTGCGCAATGTCCAGAATATGCTGCTGAATTTCTTGGAAGTAACCCTATGCCTCTAGCGATAGCTGCTCCTAGCACAACAGTTGCTGGCGAAACGCATGCTACTGATGAATTATAATCATACTAAAGGAGTTTAAAATGTGGCTTTTTTTTATTATTGCGAGTTTATTAACTTTTAATGCATTAGCTGATAATAAAGAAAGGCCACCTATTTATCTTAGGATAGATAGTGGCATGTCTTTACCTTCGGATTCATTTCGTAAAATTAAAAGTCCTCATTATGATAATGCTGCCGTAGATAAAACTTGGTTCACTAGTATCGGAATAGGGTATGTTTTTAATAGCAATATTAGAACTGACTTAATCTTGGCTAATCGATATCTCTATACATATTATCACAGTGAAAATGACAACATGGGGAATACATCTTCCACTAAGCAAAACTTTAGCAATGCATCACTTATAGCGAATTTATATTATGATTTTAGCAACACTACCATTATAACTCCGTATATTAACTTCGGGGTTGGATTATCTCGTAACCGCATCGGAAAGTATAATGTATATGTTAATGATGTAAAAGAGATAACTTCACCTTCTGCGATAAAGTGTGATTTTGCTTGGAATGTTGGTATCGGATTGCAAGCAAAATTAACGCAGAATTTTTATGCAGATCTCTTTTTCAAATATGTTGAGTTAGGCAAATTCAAAAATGTGGCTTATACCGATTTAGTGAACCAAGTAAACGAATTCTCAAATCCTGGATCTATGAAAAATAAAGAGTTTGGTCTAGGTTTGATCTACAAATTTTAGGAGAGAGTAAATTGGCAAGTCAAATTGAAAGATCTAAAAAAAGACATGCTGCCAAAGCAAAAGAGCAAGATAATGTGGCACCCTATGATATCCAGCTCAAGCCACCAGTTGATCAAAGCTCGCAGTCTTTATCTACTATAGACACGCAAAAAATAGCTGATGAGATCAATTCAGCACCTAGCACTACTCAAAATACTGTCTACACTCCAACTCATGAAAACCAGCAGTCTTTATCTACTATAGACACGCAAAAAATAGCTGATGAGGTATTAAAAAAAATCAATTTAGCACCTGGCACTACTCAAAATACTATCTGCCCTACAATGCATGAAAGCCCGCAGCATAGTGCAGACAACATACAAAAAATGTTTGAGACGCTACTACTCCGGAACTCCAAGCAAGATTCAGCATGCACTACTACGCAAAATATTGCCTGCACTACAATAAGAATTGCTGAGTTAGAGATATTATTTAAACCTTATACCGAGATGGTCCAACTTTATACTATGTTTAAATACGTTTATCATCTGCATGATATGCCTAGCAAAGCTGAGTTATTATATGTCAAAGAGCAGCAAGATTTAGAATTACAACTCCTCCCTGAAAATAACTTGAAAGCACTGAGTCTACCACAGGCAAAGAAAATAAAGAGTAAGATTGCCGATATAAAAACAGTAATAATTGATCTGCAAGATACGAGGACTCAGTATTATAGTATACAAAACGCAAAAGCACAAGAATTGCAGAGCGCAATAAAAAAAATTCCAAATGCTCATAGCGATGAAATAAAAATTCTCTGTGACCAACATGAATGTTTTGACTCTAGCGAGATAGTAAAAATAACATGCGCTGCATTGCATTACGACCTCCATAAGGGAGAAGGCCCAATGTAATGTAGTTTGATACACCCCCCCCAAAGGCCCCCTACCGCAAAAGTCACCATGGTTAATTTAATACGTATACACGTACTATAGTCGCCATAATACTGAATAACTTGTCAAATAAATGATTCGTGACTAAAGATAAGCTCTTGATTTTACTTTGTTGCTAGTGTTGCTTATATATCGCCAAAGTAACTGAAGTTTAATGATTATTAATTACGCTATCTACTTAGATGTATTTACCACGTGATATTTCCATAGCATTAGTCACGAACATTAATAACTAATAGAAAAATAAAACTATTCAATCAGATCAAAAACAATTTTTTAAATACATTTGCTTGATATGTCTCTGGGCTACATATGAATGGAAGTTTTTGATTATAAACGGTTAAACTTAGATCGAAATGAAACTTTAATAGCAATTCTTAACTAGCAGCGTAATACTCATCGTACTGGAATTTGCTGCTTATTACCATGAGTGGCTACTGTACTTGACGGTCGTAATTTTCCAATAGATGCATTCTTTGCTTGAGTAGGTTGTTGCGCTGAAACCCACTCAAGAGCGGGCTTGCCGCCGACAGTTAAACCTTGTCTTATAATAGACTGCATTAACTTATCTTTTTGAGTCTCTAAAATAAAACCTTGATCTTCCATTAACCATGCAATAGCAGGTCTTCCATTAATTTTACTATCTGCTTTTACTACAATTTCTATTGCATCCCTCTTCTCTATATGTCCTTTTTCTACAGCCCATTGTATAACTGGTTTGCCATCAACTTTCAGATCTTGTTTTAAAGCCCAGGTTAAAACCTCTTCTTCGCCTACCATTGCTTCTTTTGTTACAGCATACTCCAAAGCAGACTTACCATTTATTTTATGATTCTTCTCCGCTGCCCATTGTAAGGCTGGTACTCCACCCACTAACCAGTTCTCATCTATTACAATCTGAACTACATCATCACTAGCCATTCTGGCATTTGCTATAGCCCAATCAGCTATAGGCTTTCCATTGATTGTTGCATCTGCTTTCATGCCAAATACAATAAAATAATGACCTTGATCTACTTGCTCAAATCCCAATCCCTTGACATTTTCCATAAACTCTAGAGCATTTAATGTACCAACACGCTTATCGTACTTGATCAATTTCTCTGCAACACTTATGGTAAAATCTACAACATTTTTCTGTAAATCTAATGCATCGGTATTACCATCACGTATTACTGTATCTAACAGCCACTGTAATGCTGGTTTCCCTTGAATACTCTGATTAAGCCTAATTTTATCTTCTAATTCTTTCTCTTTCATTTGTTATACTCTAATCATATTATCTGACATAAATCCTATATTCTTCAATTATATCTGTCAATACTAGTGAATTTATTATTTTGCGTCTTAATAGAACTATCGAAACTGATACGAAATTTTATATAAATACATTGATATTTATACTTATTACTTAATGTAATGATATTCTCAAGATACACTAATCACAAATATGATACTGAAAAAAAACTATTAAGAAAATATTGATTCAATATAATATTCTTTCTTCAGATCTAGCTCTTGAATAAAAAAAGTGTTTTATTATAAAAATTAGTGGTAAAGATGTCATTTATGAAAAGTACAAATTGAATATTTATTTTAGAGGATGTTAGAATTTTAACCATATTTCTAAATTACTATGAAAAAACCACCACCATCAACACTCCATGCCTTCCTGGTCGCTACTTCTGTTCACAAATCTATAACTCATCAGATGAGTGTGTGCTATCTTCTCCTATAACCTTGCACACAAACCATTTACTATCTAAATCTCTAAATTCAGCTACAACATTGCTATGTGCAGAGCATTTTTTTGCAGACATGTAATGGTTTAGATGTGAATTAACAAATATTTTCGCTGATTCAATGGAGCGTATATCTAGATGATCAATTTTTGCTAATTCAATGACAAGTATATCTGCTTTACTTATATCTGGTTGAAGCTTAATATCATCAGCTAGGTCACTACCACTCTTCAATGTTTTGCAATCAACATAACCTTTATTTCTAAGTTCAGACTTGCAATAATGATCGTAACTTTCACTAAGAGGATCAAATCTACCAATCCCTACATTACTGACATCGTTAAAAGTTAATTTAGATCCTGTTTGAGTATTGCAAATGTTGATATTATTTCTAGCTAAATATTCAGCACAAGATTCTGCTCTCTCTCTTTTATCCTCAAGTAAATTTGATGCATATTTTACAACACTAGATTTCTCAAGTTTTTTGACAGCATCTTTAAGCCACTTACCCATATTGCCTCCACTTTATCATTAACTCTTGAGCGCATTGTATTATAAATTAGCAATAATGTAAATCGAGAATTATTTTGATAGAACATTATTAACAGCCAATAAACAAGAAGTTTTAGTATCTCTATTTATGACTAGTAATAGGTAGTTATCTTTTTACGATCGGCTATTTACAAGGCTCTTTAATTATTCTTGCGGAGAACTTTAATTACAATGACAGCGCAAAAATGTATAGAATATAGATAGAAGAAGCATTGAGATTGTCAATATAGCTACAACAAGGGTTTAAGAATAGCAAGAATAATTGATAAACTAGAAAAATCACATTGCTCGGACGCTAGTAACATATATATATATATTGCTATTGCCTCTCATCTGAATCAACATACACTGTCTCATCGTCAAGAGTATATCCGAGTACCCTTCTCACTTGCTCGTCAAGAAGGTCGATGTCTAAAGATTCAGATTGGAGAGCGCTCACTTTAGTTTCTATATCTAACCTCTCAGCTCGCAATATTTCAACTTCTTCTTGAAGAATATTATATTTTTTTGAAAAATAAAATAAAGAATAAATACCTCTATCACCACTAATAGCTTGATAGACACAATAAGAAATTAATAAAATGGCACTAGAAATAAAGAATATTTTTTTTAATTTAAACTTTCTACTTCGTTTTATTGCATGCATAATTATTAGGTATTGATTACAAAAATTAAATTTTATACATCTATATTTAATAATAGCTTAATTTTTAATTTTAGCAAATTTTGCTTTATCACCTAAATATTCTTCAATACGAATTAATTCATTATATTTTGCAGTGCGATCAGATCTGCTCATAGAACCAGTTTTGATCTGACCGCATTGAGTTGCAACTGCAATATGCGCAATTGTGACATCCTCTGTCTCGCCCGAGCGGTGCGATATTATAGCTTTGTATGAAGATGCGTGTGCTACCTCTACAGTTTGCAAGGTCTCAGTTAGAGTGCCAATCTGGTTAGGCTTAATCAACACGGCATTAGCAATATTTTTTTCTATACTTTCTTTTAAAATGCTAGAGTGAGTAACAAAAATATCGTCTCCTACTAATTGAATTTTTTTACCAAGATTATTGGTGAGTAGTTGCCAACCAACTATGTCATCTTCTGCCATTGCATCTTCAATAGAAAAAATAGGATAAGTATTAACTAGGTTATTGTAGTAATCCAGTAACTCTTCAGCTGATATTCTGAGATTCTCACCTGCCAAAATATATTTACCATCCTTGTAGAATTCAGATGCTGCAGCATCCAGAGCAAGCATGATATCTGTGCCAGCTTTATAGCCAGCCTTGTCAATAGCCTTAATTATGTATTCAATAGCTGACGCGCTTGATTTTAAAGCTGGAGCAAATCCTCCTTCATCACCAACGCTAGTGCTAAAACCATCATTAGATAGAAGTGATTTTAAACTATGAAAAACTGCTGCACTCATACGAATAGCTTCCTTGATATTATTTGCAGCAACTGGCATGATCATAAATTCTTGAATATCCAAGGCATTATTTGCATGAGCGCCGCCATTAATAATGTTGACCATAGGCACTGGTAGCAAACATGATTTTGGCTGCAAATATGAATATAATGGTTGTAAAGTAGCTATTGCAGCTGTTTTTGCTAGTGCTAGTGATGTTGCCACAATTGCGTTAGCTCCAAGTCTTGATTTATTTTCAGTACCATCAAGTTCAACCAATAATTTATCTAACTGTGCTTGCTGCAATACGTCTTGATTACAAAGTACTTGACAGATTTCACCATTAACTGCAGCAACAGCATTCAATACTCCTTTACCACCAAACCTTGATTTATCACCGTCGCGCTTTTCTGAGGCTTCTTTTTTACCAGTTGATGCGCCACTTGGTGCTGCAGCTCTGCCATAAACACCTGATTTTAGATAAACATCTACTTCTATTGTTGGATTGCCTCTGCTATCAAGAATTTCTCTGGCTATTACATTTTCTATTTTCATCTTAATCCTGTAAGATTTGCTTTATTAACTCTATAGTTTCTTCGATGCCGTACAAAGCAATAAATGATCCTAAACGCGGGCCTTGAGACTGACCCAATAATATCTCATATGTGGTTTGAAAAAATTCCCGTAAATCTGTATAATGACTATTTTTACCAATATGGTACAGAGTGTTTTGAATTTCCTGAGAATCCGCTGTTTTATCTAAACTCTTCAACTCCTTAATGATCTCTTGCAATATTTTAGCATCTTCGTGATTTGGCTTGCGATATATTTTTTTAGATCTAATAAAGTCATTATAGTAATGAATAGCATAATCTACCAACTGATCTAAGTAAGGAGCTGACTGCGAGTGTGCTTTTGGTGCATATTTAGTGATAAACCCCCATAACACCGATTTATCACTCGGATTACAAGCGCAGGCTAAATTAATCAATAAAGCAAAGGTGATCCCAAAAAACTCCTGCTTTTCCAACTTACCATTATGGATGTGCCAAATGGGATTCGATAATTGAGCAGCCCTATCTTCTTCATGAAATTTTTGTAAATAAGTAATATACTCATCAACACTTTTAGGAATTACGTCAAAATATAAACGTTTTGCTTTTTTAGGTGATTGGTACATATAGAATGACAAGCTCTCTGTTGGTGCGTATTTAAGCCACTCATCAATAGTGATACCATTACCTTTTGATTTAGAGATTTTTTTGCCTTCATTATCAAGAAACAATTCGTAGCATAATTGTCTAGGAGGATTACCATCCACAATTTTACAAATATTGCTATATAAAACTGAGTTTGCAAGATGATCTTTGCCATACATTTCAAAATCCACATCTAATGCAACCCAGCGCACTCCAAAATCTGGCTTCCATTGTAATTTACAATGCCCACCAGTTACTAGACTGGTTACTTCTTCCTCTTCTTCCATAAAAGTAATAGTACCAGCATTTTCATTGCGCTTAATAATTGGCACATATAGAACTTTGCCTGTTTTTGCCGAAATAGGTAAAAATGGACTGTAAGTTGCTTGCCTTTCTTCACCTAAAGTAGGGAGCATCAAATCCATAATTGTATCGTATTTTTTTAATGCTCTAAGCAAATATTCATCTAGCACGCCTTTTTTATATAAATCGGTAGCGCTATGAAATTCATATTTAAAACCAAAGCGATCAAGAAATGCAATCAATCTAGCATTCATGTGATGACCATAGCTTTGATGAGTGCCGAAAGGGTCGGGAATAGCACTAAGTGGTTTACCTAAATTTTCCTTTAACATTTCTGGGTTTGGTAAATTATCCGGTACTTTTCTTAAGCCATCCATATCATCTGATACGACATAAAGCTTGGTTGGAATATTTGAAATTAAGCAAAAAGCATTTTGTACCATAATAGTTCTTGCTACTTCACCGAAAGTACCAATATGAGGTAAACCTGAGGGACCATAACCAGTTTCAAATAGAACGTACCCTTTTTTAGGTGTCTTATTTTGTATCCTAGATAGGATAGCTTTTGCTTCTTCAAATGGCCAGGAATTATTTTGTAATGCTAATTCTCTAATATCTGTCATAATTCATCTATATTTATTATAATTTATAAGCTTATATAATAACTAATTAAGTTTAGCAAAAGAAAATGCTTGGTAACCTATCAATCAAACAACTTTGCTTCGCTCTAGCGTTGCTTTGTTTAACAGCGCTATCTCTTGCTCTTGTTGTTCAATACATATTATTGTTAGAGCCTTGCGTGCTTTGTATGTATCAAAGATATGTTTACATAGTTGCTTTTGTGATCAGTTTAGTTGCACTTTGCTTTAAATCATTAAAACTGCAAAGAATATTACTATACTGCTATACCATTACTATTTTTGCTGGTAGCGCAATTGCATTTTATCATTTAGGTATCGAACAGAGTATTTTTACTGAACCACTTGCTTGTTCTGCTGAAATTGATAAATCAGCTACAATAAGCATTGAAGATCTAAGAAGCCAAATTTATAACAACACAGCACCCAGATGTAGTCAAGTTAGTTTCAAATTTATAGGCGTCTCAATGGCGGGTTGGAACGGCATATTTTCGTTAGTAATTTCACTATTACTCCTACAACATTTACGCAGCACAAAGAGCTAGTATAGTTTGTAAAGATTGAGCAATTAATTCTAAGTCAGAAGGTAATGACATATGGTGATCGCTTGCTTTAACTAAAACTACAGTTACTTGCTGTGAGATTAATTTTTTAGCAGTGCGGAGAGCATAATCAAACGGCACATTAATATCTTTAATGCCATGCAATAGAATTACAGGTATATCAATATTAATTTTTGCACTTAATAGTAAGTGTTTACGACCATCTTCAATTAAATCCTTAGTAATATTCAAAAATGAAGAACCGTTTTTCTTAGAAAAATTAATCATGCCCTTAGTAATTAACTCTTTTTTAGAGTCTTGATTCATTGCTTGCCAAATCAATTCTTCAGTAAAATCTGGAGCACTAGCAATTCCTACTAAACCAACAACTTTTTGAGGCCTAGCAATAGCACTAAGTAATGACAGCCATCCCCCCATACTTGAACCCACTAAAATTACAGAATCAGTTGCAATATTGTCAATTACCTGCAACACATTACTCAACCATTTAGAAATAGTACCGCCAGCAAATTCACCACTAGAACTGCCATGCCCAAAGTAATCAAATCTTATAAAATTAAGACCATTAGTTAGGCAATAATCATGTAAAAATACTGCCTTACTTCCTTCCATATCAGATTGAAACCCGTGACAGAAAATAATAGTTGGTAATATATTGTTTGTATTTATAACTTGTTTGTAAGCAATAAAATCGCTACCATAGATCATCTTTTGCAATTGATTAGTCATGGGCGACCTTTAAATATTACTAATACTATGCACAATAAACAAAAAGTTGCAGTTTTACAAGTTTTACCAGCATTAGTTTCGGGAGGAGTTGAGCGTGGTACTAGCGATATAGCTAAAGCTCTAGTAGAGAACGGTTTTAGATCTTTAGTTGTCTCAGCTGGCGGTCCTATGGTGAAATTAATTGAGAATTGTGGAGCAACGCATATTACCTTGCCACTTAATAGCAAGAATCCATGGACCATTTTTACCAATATCTCAAAATTAATAAAGATAATAGAAGAAGAAAAAATAGACATAATCCATGCAAGATCTAGAGCCCCTGCTTGGAGTGCATATTTTGCTGCTAAGAGAACTGGCTGCAAATTTGTCACCACCTTTCATGGTTCTTATGGCATGAGTAATAAGTTCAAAAGAACTTATAATGCGGTAATGGCTAAAGGACAAAAAGTGATTGCCGTCTCAGAATTTATCAAAAACTACATTGCTAATTATTATCCCGTAATGAAAGACAATGTTATTGTAATTCATCGCGGGGTAGATACTGAGATTTTTAATCCAAAGAATGTTCATTTTGAAAGAATGAGTAATCTAATAAAGCAACTTGCCCTACCAGATGATAAAACTATTATTACTCTACCAGCTCGTATCAGTAGATGGAAAGGTCATTTAGTATTGATCGAAGCATTATCAACCCTTAACAAAAAACAATTTCATTGCTTAATTGCTGGTAACTTAGGTAACAATTACAATTACCACAATGAAATTCTAGAATTGATGGGCAAATTTAATTTAGATAATAATGTGACTTTTACAAAATCTATAAAAGATATGCCTGCATTATACATGCTTTCAGATATTGTGGTGGCACCTTCAACACGCCCAGAAGCTTTTGGAAGAATTCCAATTGAAGCGCAAGCTATGGCAAAAATTATTGTTGCTACTAATATTGGTGGATTTAGAGAAAGCGTCATTGATCAAAAAAATGGTTTTCTTATACCGGCAAACGATAGCAAAGCACTAGCGGCGACCATCAAAAAAGCCATGCGCTTAACTGTCAAACAAAAAAAAATAATTGGTCAACGCGCTCGTAGATTTGTTACAAAAAACTTCAGTCTAGGCCAGATGACTAAAAAAACTTTGGATGTATATAAAAAACTATTATAAACCTTCTTCTAAACTAATAGTGCCATCAGCATTCTGTATAATTTTCTCTACTACTAATTTTGCTTCTTTTAACTTCACCTCACAATAACTCTTTAGTGCATTACCACGTTCGTAATGTTTGATAGTATCCTCCAAACCTTCTTGTCCGGTTTCAATTTTACGCACTATCTCTTGCAACTCAGTCAGAGCTTTCTCAAAAGACATATTTTTAAATTCTTGATTCTTAGCATCCATTTTAATAACCTATTGCTATAATTATATTCCAATATATACTACAATCTAACTAATTGCCAAAGATGTATTTTATGAAAGCGGTTATCTATAGCCCTACTAAATCTGCAATGCAGTCAGGACTACGCAATACCAAATTTTGGTGGTTAGAATTTATGCATGATGGCAGCAGATACATTGAGCCTTTAATGGGTTGGACTGGTTCATGTGATATGCAGCAAGAGCTAAGATTGAGATTTAAAAACAAAGATGAGGCTATTAAGTACGCTAAAGCAAATAACATCATCTATAAAACAATTCTACCTCAATACAAAAAAAATATCTCTAAATCTTATAGTGACAACTTCATCAGTAACAGATCTGAAATCGATAATGACTTAATTAAAGCTAGTCCTAAATTGCCAGATAAAAACAAATCATCATTAAGATAATACTTAACTTGTTGGAATTAGACGCTCATTTAGAATACTTAAATCATACGCAATTGGAAGCTGTCCATAGTTTAGATACGCCAGTATTGGTATTAGCTGGTGCTGGCACTGGTAAAACCAGAGTAATTATTAGCCGCATTGTCCATATAATAAAATCACAACTAGCCTGGCCAAACGAAATCCTAACGGTAACTTTTACCAATAAAGCTGCTAAAGAGATACATGATCGGATTGCTAAGTTAATAGATTTACCACAGCCTGGGAAGTGGTGTGGTACTTTTCATGCCATTGCCGCAAAAATTCTAAAGTTCCATTGCGAACTACTCGACTTAAATAGTAACTTTACAATCATTGATACTGATGACCAATTAAAACTCATTAAAACGATAATGATCGAGCGTAATCTTGCTTTTCAGCAATTTAACCCCAAATTCATTCTAGCCATAATTAGCAGTTGGAAGGATTATGCTCTAACACCAGTTATGGTAACTGATTCTGATACTAAATCGCAAGAATCGCGTATTGTTGCCAAAGGAATATATCAAGCATACCAAGATCGACTTAGAGCTAATAATCTGGTAGATTTCGGTGATCTGCTATTACATAATTTGAAGATTTTTACCACTCATCCTGAAATCCTATGGCAATATCAAAATCGGTTTAAGTATATTCTAGTGGACGAATATCAGGACACTAATGTTGCTCAATATTTATGGCTACGTATTTTAGCCAAAGGACACAATAATATTTGCTGTGTTGGAGATGATGACCAGTCAATCTATGGATGGCGTGGAGCAAAAATTGAAAACATCTTACGCTTTGAAAAAGATTTTCCAGGCGCAAAAATAGTAAGGCTTGAGCAAAATTATCGCTCAAGCAAATATATCCTACAAGCAGCCTCTGCGCTAATTGCTAATAATGCTAATCGTTACGGTAAAATCCTATGGACCAATGATGATGGCGGTCATAAATTATATGTCAATACTTTCTATAATGATCTTGAAGAAGCTAAATATATTGCTTATCAAATCCAACAAAAAGTACCAATAACTTATCAATCATCAAAAATTGCCGTGCTCGTGCGTGCCGGTTTCCAAACCAGAGTAATTGAAGAAGCTTTTCTTGCTTATAGCATTGCTTATACCGTAATCGGCAATATGAAATTCTACGAACGAAAGGAGATCAAAGACATTATTGGCTATATCCGCCTATCAATGAACCGTAACGACGATCTGGCATTTGAACGAATCATTAATAAACCTAGGCGAGGCGTTGGCAATAGAGCTCTACAAAAACTTAAAGACTGCGGTTTACAAAACGGCTGTTCACTGCTAAACGCTATTAATCTGCTAAACATACAAGCTAAACTAACTGGCCAACTCAAAACTAATCTCTTAGAATTTGCTAACTTGATCAACAAATGGCATGAGCTTTTTGTCAAATCTGAGCATAGCTTAGTAGTACAAACCATCATCACTGATAGCAAGTATTTGCGGTTGCTTGAGGCAGAAAAAACTTCCATAGACGATGCTACTAATCGTATTGAAAACATCAGTGAACTCATTAAAGCTTTAGAAGGTTTTGCTAGCATCCAAGATTTTCTTGAGCATATTAGCCTAATCTCCACTAGCAACGATACCGACTCCTCAAACCTGGTCAATATAATGACCTTGCACGCTGCTAAAGGCCTAGAATTTGATCTTATTTTTCTTCCTGGCTGGGAAGAAGGTCTGTTCCCTAATAGCAAAACTCTCGAAGAGAGTGGTGATCAAGGCTTAGAAGAAGAACGACGTCTAGCTTATGTTGGTATAACGCGTGCAAAAAAAGAAGTGCATATTAGTTCAGCCACTAGTCGTTACATGTATAATCAATGGCAATATAATCTACCTTCACGCTTCTTAAAAGAGCTGCCAGCTGAATGCTGTATCAGCAACAAAATTATTACCGTAACTCAGGTGCAACAGATACAAAAATTAACAAACTTTAACTATAAATCTGAGCCTACAACTACCAAGCTCTTAATTAACCAAAAGGTTAATCACCCTAAATTTGGTCAAGGTTATGTTGTTAAAGTTGATGGTAATTCTGCAGATATTTTCTTCAAAGACCAAGGCATGAAGAAGATCGTCACCAGCTTCCTTACCAAGATTGAATGCTAAGCAAGATGACTCATATTTTTTCATCATAGTAGAAATAGTATTTGAAGAGGTCGTATAATATTTTATCTAAAAATACACCACCAATAACGAACAATAACCTACAAATCGGTAGAGTATTGAAAGGCTGAAAAAAAACTAAATTGATCCTCCAAAAACCACAAGCAACACCTCATAACTCATTTAGTAAGACTTGCAATAGCTAGAAGTAGAAACCTACACACGCTTCAAAGCTCGCAACAAGAAAAACTAAACCAAGATAGATAAGAGAAAGTAATGGGTCAAATGATCTATAAGCCGGATTCTGTATAGCTTGCGCTATGATTGTCATTTATCTAGGATTATTATTACTAATAACCTCGTGCAACCTACCCGAATAATTCGCCTGGAAAAAGCTATCCTAAATAATAGGAACTTATTTCTATTTGGTCTTGCTCCTGGTGGGGTTTACCATGCCGTTTTAGTCGCCTAGAACGCGGTGCGCTCTTACCGCACCTTTTCACCATTACCCCTCTAACAGGGCTGTATATTTTCTGTGGCACTTTCCCTAAAGCTGTTTCCAGCCTCGCTGGATGTTATCCAGCACCATTTTCCATGGAGTCCGGACTTTCCTCCAAGACTTGCGCCCCAGCAACAATCCGATCATTTGACTTGCCTACATTATACAATTTTGTCTATGATACGCAAGTAGTAACTTAGATTGACATAAGATGCACTCATTTCTTCAGAATAACCCCAACATAAATTGGGGGCTATGGCCTTGGCAAAGGAGGAGTTGTTGGCGGCGGAACTACATCTGTAGCAATATTTTTATTTGCTTGCGTTGTTCGCGCATTATATATTGTACGCCGCGCTTTACTTGCTTGATCCATGCCAAGAAAGGCTTTTGGACTGTTTATAATACTATCTCTTACCTTCGCTGTTACATTAGTGATACCTGCTGCTCCTGGACCACCTAAGAAATTGGCAGTGCTTTCTACAAATTCAGGCAATCTCTTTAATAATTGCACTAAAATCATTAGGACAAGCGATAAGCATAACAGCATTAAGACATCGTTTGGATTTGGTATCATCACGGTAAAGCAAACAATATCTAAATTTACAATTCCTAGATCAAAGAAAAGAGGTACCACACATCGATACTGAGAATCCATCAAGATATTATTTAGTGCATTAAGTACCAATTCATTTACCACTGCAATACAAGAAAACAATATCACTGGCTGCAAAATAAGTGCACCTAAGAGTTTTATCCAGTTGTCGAATATTGAACGAGTGTAATTGAATAGAATTAAGATAATAAATAAAGGCCCCATAGAAATAAAAAAAGCAATTGCAGTAAGAGCGATTAAATATGATAAAAACGCTTCTAAAAGAGCAATTGCGTAACTAGTCACCGCATAAAGAATCATTATAAAAAAATAATACCCTATTGGATACAGCATCATAAAGGTCAAGATACGAATCCATACCGCGACGCTTGTAAGATACTCAGTAGCCTGGTCTGCAAATAAAAATAGAGTTTGTACAGTACCGTCTCCCCCGCCTGCGATTGATGCTAAATATGGCAAACCTTCGGTAAACGCATTAAATAAATAGGTATTAAAAAAACCCCAACTACCAGGATGAATTAAAGCTAAGACCACCCCCATTTTACATACTCGCGTTACCAATTCTTTTTGCGTGATCATTAAGAAGCCTAGAGTAAAGGAAATACCATAAAATACTACATATAGAACTAAAGCGGCATTGATAATACTAGTAAAATTAGGCGCACTAACAATATTGCTATAGAAGGTCTTTGAGATAAAATTCACTTGATTTTGAAGTGCATTAATTACCGTTGAAGTGATGGTGTCGAGAAATGTATCTTTGTATGGAACCTTAGTAATAATCTGTACTTGGTATTGTCCAATATTGTCATTATAGCAACAATTCGTGCCAGAACCACAAGCTGAGCA